>NZ_JBSWXD010000018.1:0-57807 GCF_056160425.1 Micromonospora sp. ABR4_055 | reverse complement strand
GGTGTGGAGATGTGTACAAGAAACAGGGTGCAAGTCGCCTGGGTGGTCGCCAGCCGGCCGGCGGCGGTGACGACTCCGACTGGCCCGAACCGGCCCGACCGGGCGGCGGCGACGCCCCGCCGGTGAACGACGGCCCGTCCGGTAGTGGCCCACCGCCGGGTGGCACCCGGCAGGCCGCTGACGGTGCCCGGCCGGGCGGTGGGGGCGCGTCCACCGGCCCTGGGTCGGAACAACGGTCGGCACCGACGCAACAGAACGGCCCGGCGCGGCAGAACGGCCCGGCGTCGCGGTCGGTCGGTCGGCCGGCGAGCGCCGCGGCCGGTCGGGGAGCGTCGTCGGCGGGGGGCGGTGCCTGGGCCGACGGGTCGTCCGCCGAGGAGCCGCCGTACGACCCGGACTACGACGGTCCGGTCCGGCCCGGTGCCGCGTCCGGTCCGCCGCGCGGCCCCGTCTATGAGGGCTTCGACCCGGGCGACGAGCCGCTGGACGAAGTGGTGGACGAGCAGACCGCCCGGCAGAGCAGCGAGGAACAGGCGATGCAGTTGCTGCGCCAGGCGCTCGGTGCGGAGAAGATCGGCGAGATCGATTCGCGGTGACTTGAGGCCGATTCGTGGCGACCAGGTGTGCGGCTTCCGTGCCGGGCGCTGCGGATCCGGCGGGACGGACTAGGCTGGCCACGGTCCGGCCACACTGATCGAAGGAGCGGTGCCGTGCGCCCCGGTGGACAGCCCAACATGCAGCAGATGCTGAAGCAGGCGCAGAAGATGCAGCAGCAGATGGCGACCGCCCAGGCTGAGCTGGCTGAGGCGGAGGTCACCGGTGTGGCCGGCGGAGGGCTGGTCACGGCGACCCTTTCCGGCGTCGGCGAGATCCGGTCAATCAAGATCGACCCCAGTGCGGTGGACCCGGCGGACGTGGAGACGCTGGAGGATCTGGTGCTGGCCGCGGTCCGCAACGGCAACGACGAGGTCCGCAAGCTGACCGAGGAGAAGATGGGCCCGGTCACGGGCGGCCTCGGCGGTCTCGGACTACCCGGGTTCTGAGCCGCCGCAGATGTACGAAGGCGCTATCCAGGACCTGATCGACGAGCTGGGCCGGCTGCCCGGCGTGGGGCCGAAGAGCGCCCAGCGGATCGCGTTCCACATTCTCTCCGCCGACCCGGCGGACGTCACCCGGCTGGCCACCGCGCTGCGCCGGGTCAAGGATCTGGTCAAGTTCTGCACGGTGTGTTTCAACGTGGCCGAGACCGAGCACTGCCGGATCTGCCGCGACCAGCGGCGCAGTGACGACGTGCTGTGTGTGGTCGAGGAGCCGAAGGACGTCGTGGCGATCGAGCGCACCGGTGAGTTCCGGGGGCGCTACCACGTGCTCGGTGGGGCGATCAATCCGTTGGAGGGGGTCGGCCCGGACAACCTGCGGATCCGGGAGCTGATGCTGCGGTTGGGTTCGGGGACGGTCAAGGAGCTGATCCTGGCCACCGACCCGAACACCGAGGGTGAGGCGACCGCGACCTATCTGGCGCTGATGGTGAAGCCGATGGGGATCGCGGTGTCCCGGTTGGCCAGTGGTCTGCCGGTCGGCGGCGACCTGGAGTACGCCGACGAGATCACCCTGGGCCGGGCGTTCGAAGGCCGGCGTTCGGTCTGACACCGGGCCGGCGAAACACACGAAACATGTAACAACTTGGTATAGCTCAATCTCGGACATATCTGGCCTATCATCGGCGCTGTAGGGTTCGATCGTCGTTGACGGGACAGTTAAGACACGATCCGGTACCAACCGCGTTCCGGCTGGTTTCCGGTCGCGCCGAACGCCGGCTAAGGTCTCGCCATCGGTGACCCCCGTCACTACGTTGTCCGTACCCAAAGGACGAGGTGAAGCACCCATGCGTGCACCCAGGCCGAAGGCCGCCATCGCGGCCGTCGCGGTCGCGGCGCTGGCCCTAGCCGGCTGCGCCGAGAGCGAGCGTGACGACTCCGGCGACTCCAGCGATGCCACCCTGGTCTTCGGCGTAGCCGGCGACCCGAAGGTCCTCGACCCCAGCTTCGCCAGCGACGGCGAATCGCTGCGGGTGGCCCGGCAGATGTTCGAGACCCTGGTCCGTCCCGAAGAGGGCGGTACGGCGATCACACCCGGTCTGGCCGAGAGCTGGACCCCGGACGAGTCCGGTACCGTTTGGACGTTCAAGCTGAAGTCCGGCGTCAAGTTCCACGACGGCACCGACTTCAACGCCGAGGCGGTCTGTGTCAACTTCGACCGCTGGTACAACGCGACCGGCCTGATGCAGAGCCCCGACGTCACCGCCTACTGGCAGGACGTGATGGGCGGCTTCGCCAACAACGAGAGCGAAGACCTGCCGGAGAGCCTGTTCGAGTCGTGCACCGTGGTCGACGACACCACCGTCGACCTGGCCTTCACCCGGGTCTCCAGCAAGATCCCGGCGGCCCTGATGCTGCCGTCGTTCTCCATCCACTCGCCGGCCGCGCTGGAGGAGCACAACGCCAGCGACGTGACCGGCAGCGCCGACGACATCTCCTACCCGGCGTACGCGTTGGAGCACCCCACCGGCACCGGGCCGTTCAAGTTCGACAGCTGGGACATCGCCAACAAGACCCTCACCCTGGTCCGCAACGAGGACTACGCCGGTGAGAAGGCGAAGGTCAAGACGCTGATCTTCCGGACCATCTCCGACGAGAACGCCCGCAAGCAGGAGCTGCGCAACGGCGGCATCCAGGGCTACGACCTGGTCGGCCCGGCCGACGTGCAGCCGCTCAAGGACGACGGCTTCAACGTGCTCACCCGCCCGGCGTTCAACGTCCTCTACCTGGCGATGAACCAGCAGGGCAACCCGGCACTGGCCGACATCCGGGTCCGGCAGGCGATCGCCCACGCGCTGAACCGTCAGGCGCTGGTCGACTCGAAGATGCCGCCGGGGGCCGAGGTCGCCACCCAGTTCGTCCCGCCGACCGTCGAGGGCTGGAACTCCGACGTCACCACCTACGACTACGACGTGGCGAAGGCCAAGGAGCTGCTGGCCGAGGCCGGCCACTCGGACCTGGCGCTGCGGTTCCACTACCCGACCGAGGTCACCCGGCCGTACATGCCGAACCCGAAGGACATCTTCGAGCTGCTCGCCGCCGACCTGCGGGAGGCCGGGATCACCGTCGAACCGATCCCGCTGAAGTGGTCGCCGGACTACCTCAACGCCACCACCTCCGGCAACGCGCACGACCTGCACCTGCTCGGCTGGACCGGTGACTACGGCGACGCCTACAACTTCATCGGTACGTTCTTCGACCGGCCGAAGGACGAATGGGGCTACGACAACCCGGACCTGTTCGCCAAGTTCGCCGAGGCCGACGGCACCGCCGACATCGAGGCCCGCTACGAGCTGTACCAGGGCATCAACGCCGACATCATGGAGTTCCTGCCGGGTGTGCCGGTCTCGCACTCCCCGCCGGCGATCGTCTTCGCCGAGGACGTGATCGGGGTGCAGGCCAGCCCGCTCACCGACGAGCGGTTCGCCACCGCCGAGTTCAAGTCCTGAATCCACGAGTGGACCAGCGAGATCCACGAGTGAACTAGCGAACGGAACGAGGGCGGGCGTCAGCCGCCACCCGGGCCACCAGTCCGGGTGGCGGCGGCGCCCGCCCACGCGACCCTCCACACCCCCTGCCGAGGCACCGTGTTCCGCTTCATCGTCCGACGACTGCTCCAACTCGTACCCACGCTGTTCGGTCTCTCCCTGCTGCTGTTCATCTGGCTGCACCGACTGCCCGGCGGCCCGGAGTCCGCGATCCTCGGTGAACGCGGCACCCCGGAGATGCGCGCGGCGATCCGCCGCAACCTCGGGCTCGACGAGCCGATCCTGATCCAGTACGGCCGGTTCATGAAGCGGCTGCTGCAGTTCGACCTCGGCACCTCGATCTCCACCAAACGTGAGGTCACCACCGAGTTCCTGCAACGCTTCCCGGGCACCGTGGAGCTGACCGCCGCCGCCATGCTGATCGCGATCGGCGTCGGCATTCCGCTCGGCTACCTGGCCGCCCGCCGCCGCGGCACCCTGCTCGACCACGGATCGGTGGTCGGCTCGCTGATCGGCATCTGCGTCCCGGTCTTCTTCCTCGCGTACGTGCTGAAGGCGATCTTCGCGGTGAACCTCGGCTGGTTCCCGTCCAGTGGCCGGCAGGACCCCCGCATCGACGCCACCCGGGTGACAAACTTCTTCGTCCTGGACGGACTGCTGACCCGGGAGTGGGACGCCTCGCTCAACGCGCTGTGGCACCTGGTGCTGCCAGGGTTGGCGCTGGCCAGCATTCCGCTGGCGATCATCGTCCGGATCACCCGGGCCAGCGTGCTGGAGGTGCTCGGCGAGGACTTCGTCCGTACCGCCCAGGCCAAGGGCCTGACCGGCCGGGTGATCCGCCGCCGGCACGTGCTGCGCAACGCGATGCTGCCGGTGGCCACCAGCATCGGCCTGCTCACCGGTGGGCTGCTCTCCGGTGCGGTGCTCACCGAGACCGTGTTCGCCTTCGGCGGCATCGGCGCCTTCGTCGCCGACGCCATCAGTCAGCGGGACTACCCCGTACTGCAGGGTTTCATCCTGATCATCGCGTTGGTCTACGTACTGGTGAACCTGCTGGTGGACATCTCCTACACCTTCATCGACCCGAGGGTGCGGGTCCGGTGAGCGGGCGGCTGGCCGGTACGGGTGAACAGGACTGCGGCGAGCGTGGCCCGCAGCCGCGGACGGAGGCGGCCCGATGAGTGACATCCTGAGCCCGGGACGGAAGAAGGCGAAGCTCGACCGGCTCGCCGAGCTGTCCGCCGCGCACGACGACGAACGCGGGGTCAGCCTCTGGCAGGAGGCGTTCCGCCGGCTGCGCCGCAACCCGGCGGCGATCGTCGGCACCGTCATCCTCGGCGTCTTCCTGCTGGTCGCCCTGGTCGGCCCGTTCCTGGTGCCGTACGACCCGGCGGCGCAGCTGTGGAAGGACGAGATCCGCGAGGCGCAGGCCTTCTACCCGGGCCCGCGTGCGGAGAACTGGTTCGGCGTGGACCATCTCGGCCGCGACGAGTTCAGCCGGATGATCGTCGGTGCCCGGCAGACCCTGCTGGTCGGCGTCGTCGCCACCCTGATCGGGCTGACCGTCGGCACGCTGATCGGTGGGCTGGCCGGTGCCGCCGCCGGCCTCGGCGGACGGTGGGGCCGCTGGGTGGACACCGTACTGATGCGGATCGTCGACATGCTGCTGGCGCTGCCCAGCCTGCTGCTGGCGATCAGCATCGCGGCGCTGCTCGGGGCCAGCCTGACCACCGTCATGATCGCGGTCGGGATGGTCTCGGTGCCGATCTTCGCCCGGCTGCTGCGCGGCTCGATGCTCGCCCAGTCGAACAGCGACTACGTCCTCGCCGCCACCTCCCTGGGGGTACGGCGAAGCAAGGTGGCGCTGACGCACATCCTGCCGAACTCGCTCGCCCCGGTGATCGTGCAGTCCACGCTCACCCTGGCCACCGCGATCATCGAGGTGGCCGCGCTGTCGTTCCTGGGGCTGGGCAACCCGGACGCGTCGATCCCGGAATGGGGGGTGATGCTGGCCGACGCGCAGCGCTACCTGGACGCCGCGCCCCGGCTGGCGATCCTGCCCGCGCTGGGCATCATCATCACCGCGTTGGGCTTCACCCTGCTGGGCGAGGCGATGCGCGAAGCCCTCGACCCGAAACTGCGGAAGTGAGCCATGGCGCTGCTCGACGTGGATGAACTGGCGGTCACCTTCGCCCGGCGGGGGCAGCGGACCGTGCACGCCGTCGACGGGGTGTCCTTCTCGGTCGACGCCGGTGAGGTGACCGGGCTGGTCGGCGAGTCCGGCTGCGGCAAGAGCGTCACCTCGCTGGCGATCATGGGGTTGCTGCCGGCCGGCAAGGGCGTGCGGGTCCAGGGCAAGGCCGCGTTCGACGGCACCGACCTGCTGCAGCTCGATCCCCGGGCGATGCGGGACGTACGGGGCCGCGACGTGGCGATGATCTTCCAGGATCCGCTCTCCTCACTGAACCCGGTGGTGCCGATCGGGGTGCAGGTCACCGAGGTGCTGGTCCGGCACCGGGGAATGCGCGGCGAGGCCGCCCGGCTCGAAGCCGAGCACCTGCTGGACCGGGTCGGCATCCCGGACCCCACCCGCCGGTTGAAGGAGTACCCGCACCAGCTCTCCGGCGGGATGCGGCAGCGGGCGCTGATCGCGATGGCGGTCGCCTGCCAACCCCGGTTGCTGATCGCCGACGAGCCGACGACCGCGCTGGACGTGACGATCCAGGCGCAGATCCTGGAACTGCTCAAGGACCTGGTCCGCGAGTCCGGCACCGCACTGGTGATGATCACCCACGATCTGGGGGTGGTGGCCGGCATGTGCGACACGATCAACGTGCTGTACGGCGGCCGGGTGGTCGAGACGGCCCGCCGCCGGCCCCTGTTCGCGGCACCGCGCCACCCGTACACGGTGGGTCTGCTCGGCTCGATTCCCCGGCTCGACGCGGGCCACGGCCGGCGGCTGCGGCCCATCCCCGGCTCGGTCCGGGACCTGCTGCCCTGGCCGGACGGCTGCGCCTTTGCGCCGCGCTGCGCCCGCCAGGTGGACGCCTGCCTCGGCACCGCGCCGCAGCTGCGCCGGGAGCCGGACGGGCACGCGTTCCGCTGTGTCAATCCGCCCGAGACCGACGACACGGGGGAGGCCGCCGGTGAATGAGCCACTGGTCGAGGTCCGCGACCTCAAGGTGCACTTTCCGATCACCCGGGGCGTCCTGCTGGATCGGGTCGTCGGGCACGTCCGGGCGGTCGACGGGGTGGACCTGCGGATCGCCCGGGGCGAGACGTACGGCCTGGTGGGCGAGTCGGGCTGCGGCAAGTCGACGCTCGGCCGGGCCATCCTGCAGCTGACCCCGCCGACCGGCGGCGAAGTGGTCTTCGACGGGGTGACGTTGAACCGGCTGCCGGCGGCCAAACTCCGCACCATGCGCCGCCGCTTCCAGATGATCTTCCAGGACCCGATGTCCAGCCTGGACCCGCGGCAGAACGTCGAGTCGATCCTGGTCGAAGGACTGCAGGCGCACGACATCGGTGCCGACCGCACCGAGCGCCGGCGGATCGTCGGCGAAGCGCTCGACGCGGTCGGCCTGCCCCGCTGGGCGCTGTCCCGCTACCCGCACGAGTTCTCCGGCGGCCAACGGCAACGGATCGGCATCGCCCGGGCGCTGGTCCTCGGCCCGGAGCTGATCGTCGCCGACGAACCGGTCTCCGCCCTGGACGTGTCGATCCAGGCCCAGGTGATCAACCTGCTGGACGAGCTGCAGATCGAACGCGGCCTCACCTACCTGGTGATCGCCCACGACCTGGCGGTGGTCCGCCACATCTCGGACACCATCGGGGTCATGTACCTCGGCGCGCTGGTCGAGGAGGCACCCGGGGACCAGCTCTACCGCGAGCCGCTGCACCCGTACACCCGGGCGTTGCTGTCCGCCGTGCCGGTGCCGGACCCGGAGGTGGAGGACCGCCGGGAGCGGATCCTGCTGGCCGGGGACCTGCCGTCGCCGGCGAACCCGCCGGCCGGCTGCCGGTTCCACACCCGGTGCCCGTGGGCGCAGCCGACCCGCTGCGCCGACGAGCGGCCGGTGCTGCGCGAGATTGGCCCGTCCCGGGTGGCCTGCCACTGGGCCGAGCAGATCGCCGCCGGGTCGCTGCGCCCACACCGGACGAGTCCGGAAGCAGTCGCCCCCGCCGGTGCCGTCTCCGCGCCGGCCACCGTCTCCGCCCCGCACGAACCGCTGCCGTAGCTGTCCGGGCCCTCGCGCGAGCCGCTGCCGTCCGGGTCGACCGCAGGTTCAACCGTCCGGGCGGTGCAGCAGGCCGACCGCGATGGCGTGTACGGCGTCCAGGCCGGCCGGGTCGGCCAGGTCGGCCCGGCCGCCGGTCACCACGTACCACTCCGCGGCATCCTTGTACTGCACGCGGAGGGTGACCTGGCCGGCGGCGAACTCGGTGCGCAGCGTCAACTCGCCGGTGATCACACCGACCTCGTCGGTCATCACCCCGCCCGGCCCGGCGACGATGTCCCGGGTGCGGCTCGACTCCACCGGCTCGCCCATGGTCAGCTCCTGTCGTCTCGTCGTCGGCAGCCCGTACCGCCGTCACCGACCGGTCGTTGTCCGGGGACCGGTCGCGGTCACGGACAGGTCGCCAGCATGTCGGCCAGCGCCGCCTTCTCCGGCTCCGTGACCGACAGCTCCCAGTAGTGCTTGACGGTGATCCAGTCCTGGGCGTACTGGCACCAGTAGTCCCGGTTCGGCGGCTTCCACTGCGACGGGTCCTGGTCACCCTTTGCCCGGTTGGTCGACGCGGAAACCGCGATCAGCTGCGGGCGGTCCAGGTCGTTGGCGAACTCGCGGCGCTGGTCGTCGTCCCACTCGTCGGCACCGGAGCGCCAGGCGTTGGCCAGCGGGACGATGTGGTCGATGTCGAGGTCGCCGGGGTCGGTGAAGGACTCGCCGTCGAACGCGCTGAGCCACTGCCCGCCGACCACGTTGCAGCCGTCCAGTTCGATCGCCGTGCCGTCGCGTTCCAGCACGGTGTCCCGGACATCGCAGTTGCTGCCGGCGGAGCTCCAGTGCGGAAAGTGGTCCCGGCTGTAGCCCCGCATTGAGCCGGCGGACGCCACGGTCAGCTGGTCGAGCAGCGCGGACGCCTGATCAGCGGAGCCGTCGCCGGAGCCGTCCGCCGACCCGTCGGGCGGCGCGGCGGTGGGGGAGCCGAGGGTGATGTCGACGGACTCGCAGCCGGCGGTCGCGACGAGCGCCAGGGCGGCGGCTACCGCGACCGCCGCCCGGCGCGGGTCGAATCGGATGGTCCAGGGACGCTGTCGAAAAGGGGTTCGCACCTGCTTAGCTTGCGGGTGCCCGGCGGTCAGCGCCAGGCACCCGCCGTCCCGGCGTTTCGCCGGAACCATAGTGGATCTTGGCTCGGTGCCGCCGGCTGCGGTTCACCGCGCTGGTCACCGCCCGCACCGAGGCGATCACGATGTTCGAGTCCAGCCCGACGCCCCAGACCGTACGGTCGCCGACCTCGCACTCCACGTACGCCGCCGCCTGCGCGTCGCCACCGGCGGAGAGCGCGTGCTCGTGGTAGTCCAGCACCCGCACGCCGACGTTCACCGCCTGCAGCGCGTTGACGTACGCGTCGATCGGGCCGTTGCCCGCCGAGTCCAGGGTGTGTCGGACGCCGTCCACCACGACCACCGAGGCCGCCTCCACCTTGCCGTCGACGGTGCTCGTCGCGTACGACTCCAGGGTCACCGCCGGTTCGGTCCGCTGACCTCCGAGGTACTCGTCGGCGAAGATCTCCCACATCCGCTGCGGCTCGATCTCGCCGCCGGAGTCGTCGGTGACCGCCTGCACCACGCCGGAGAACTCGATCTGCAGCCGCCGGGGCAGGTCCAGGTTGTGTTCCTGGCGCATCACGTACGCCACCCCGCCCTTGCCGGACTGCGAGTTGACCCGGATCACCGCCTCGTAGGTGCGCCCCACGTCACGCGGGTCGATCGGCAGGTACGGCACCCCCCACGAGTGGTCGTCGACCTGGACACCGGCCGCGTCGGCGTCGACCGCCAGCGCGTCGAAACCCTTCTTGATGGCATCCTGGTGGGAGCCGGAGAACGCGGTGTAGACCAGGTCCCCGGCGTACGGGTGCCGCTCGTGCACCGGCAGCTGGTTGCAGTACTCGACGGCCCGCTTGATCTCGTCGATCTGGCTGAAGTCGATCTGCGGGTCGACACCCTGGCTGAACAGGTTCAGCCCCAGAGTCACCAGGTCGACGTTGCCGGTGCGTTCCCCGTTGCCGAACAGGCAGCCTTCGATCCGGTCCGCGCCGGCCAGCAGACCCAGCTCGGCGGCGGCCACCGCGGTGCCCCGGTCGTTGTGCGGGTGCAGCGACAGCACGACGCTCTCCCGCCGCGGCAGCCGCCGGTGCATCCACTCGATCGAGTCGGCGTACACGTTGGGGGTGGCCATCTCGACAGTCGCCGGCAGGTTGATGATCAGCGGCCGGTCCGGGGTCGGCGCGATCACGTCGATGACCGCACTGCACACCTCCACCGCGTAGTCCAGCTCGGTGCCGGTGTACGACTCGGGGGAGTACTCGTAGAAGATGTCCGTGTCCGGGGTGTGGATCTCGGCGTACTTCTGGCACAGCCGCGCCCCGGTGGTGGCGATGTCGGTGATCCCGGCCTTGTCCAGGCCGAAGACCACCCGCCGCTGCAGCACCGACGTCGAGTTGTAGAAGTGCACGATGGCCCGCTTCGCGCCGCGCAGCGACTCGAAGGTCCGGTCGATCAGATGCTCCCGGCACTGGGTCAGCACCTGGATCGTGACGTCGTCGGGGATCAGGTCCTGCTCGATCAGCTGCCGGACGAACTCGAAATCGGTCTGGCTGGCCGCCGGGAAGCCGACCTCGATTTCCTTGTAGCCCATCTGCACCAGCAGCTGGAACATCCGGCGTTTGCGGTCCGGTGACATCGGGTCGATCAGCGCCTGGTTGCCGTCGCGCAGGTCGACGGCGCACCACCGGGGCGGCTGCACGATGCGGCGGGTGGGCCACTGCCGGTCGGGTACGTCGATGGCGAACTGCTGGTGGTAGGGCTGATAGCGCCGGTACGCCATCCGGCTCGGCTGCTGTCGGGCGATCGGATCAGTGGTGACGGGGCCAGCAGCGGGCTGGCCGGTGGGGATCGGGTCGTTGGTGGGCTGGACGTGGACGGACTGGCGTGCTGGGCCGGCGGTTGGCTGTGCCATGGTGCGATCTCCTGGTCTGGGAAGGTCCCGCGCTGTCGCGTCCGCCGACCGTCGCCGGCACCCGGTCCGGGGCGGCCCGCAGGTCCCGGCGACCAGTTGGTCGCGGTCTGCGCGTCGGTACGGGAAGGGCGCCGGCCGGGCCGGTCAGCTGGGCGGCGCGCCCGCACAGGTGCGGCGAGTGGTGCCGGAGCGGCTGGACAGCGTGGGCGCGGATGGGGTCAAGGCGGCGCGAGTCAACTCCGCGACGAGGTGCCGGCCTCGGGGGCCTCGTCGCGGCAGCGAAGGAGAAGCGCCTGCCACATGACAGCTCTCACCCTACGTGATCATCGCGGGTTGGCAAAGCCCAGCTGTGGATGTCAGCCGGTGCCGGCCGTGGATCCGCTGCTCACCGGCGGGGTACCGGCACCGTTCGGCGGCACGCCGGCGGTCACCGGACCCGGCAGCGTGATCGACGGCGGGGCGGTGCCCGGCTGGCCCGCCAGCAGCAGCGTCCCGAGCTCCAAGCGCACGCCGGTGAGGATGCCGTCCGGGCGGTAGCAGTAGATGCCGACGTCCAGCGGCGGCTGCAGCGACGTCGTGGTGGACTCCACGGAGAAACAGGTGCCGTCGACGCCGTCGAGCGGCTCGGTCACCGACACCGCCAGCGGGGCCCGCCGGTCGGCCAGCACCGCACGCCAGCCGGCGAACAGGTGGTGCAGCCGGGGGTCGAGCGCCGGCTCGACCGCGGCGTCCGGGTCGCCCAGCCGGACACAGTACGGCGTCACCGGGTTGGCGGCCGACGGCAGCGCACACCGGAACAGGCCGTCGGCGTTCTGCGCCATCGCGACGTCGCCCGTACCACCCGTGCCGCTCGTACCGCCCGCGCCACCCGGGGCTCCGCCCGGAATGTCCACCCGCCACCCGCCGTCCTCGGCCAGGGTCACCGCCACCGTCCGGTCCGGCCGGCCCGGGGTCTGCAACGTGTAGAACGCCGTCATCCGCAGGTCGCTGGCGGCAGCGGCCGCCGCCGCCAGCTGCGCCCGTGGCTCCGCCGGCGCAGCGCTCCCCGGTGCCGACGGCGACTGCTCGCCGGTCGGCGTGCCCTGCGGCGACGTCACCGGATCGGTCGAATCGCAGCCCAGCAGGGACAACGTGACGAACGCCACGCAGGCCAGCGCGGCAGGCGAGTTTCGTGACGCTACGGGACCCCGGGAATGCATCCGCCCATTCTGCGTACCCGGTCGGGTTTATCGGCCCGGCGGCCCACGGACACGCTGATTTCCGTCGCCGGCCCGCTGACGAGCTGGGGCCTTTTGGCCCGACGGCGGGGCGTCGGCGTGTCGCGGACCGGGCCGCCCGGACGACCGGCCGCCCCGGACGGACACGGGCGGTGACCGCGCCCGGCCGGATCGTGGGAACGGCTGTCTGCACGGGCTCCGGACGCCGGTACCCTGATGCGGGCAGGTTGGCAGCAGCTGGAGGGGAGTGGACCGCCGTGGCACTGGTGGTGCAGAAGTACGGCGGGTCCTCGGTCGCCGACGCCGAGCGCATCAAACGGGTCGCCGAGCGGATCGTCGCGGCCCGCAAGTCCGGCGACGACGTCGTGGTGGTCGTGTCCGCGATGGGCGACACCACCGACGAACTGCTCGACCTCGCCGGGCAGATCAGCCCGCTGCCGCCCGGCCGGGAGCTGGACATGCTGCTCACCTCCGGCGAGCGGATCTCGATGGCGTTGCTCGCCATGGCCATCCACAACCTGGGCTACGAGGCGCGGTCCTACACCGGCTCGCAGGCCGGTGTGCTGACCACCTCGGTGCACGGCCGGGCCCGGATCATCGACGTCACCCCGGGGCGGCTGCAGGGCGCCCTGGACGAGGGCGCGGTGGCGATCGTGGCTGGTTTCCAGGGCGTGTCCCAGGACACCAAGGACATCACCACGCTGGGCCGCGGCGGTTCGGACACCACGGCGGTGGCGCTCGCCGCCGCGCTGCAGGCCGACGTCTGTGAGATCTACACCGACGTCGACGGGGTGTTCACCGCCGACCCCCGGATCGTGCCGAACGCCCGGCACATCAAGCAGATCACCTACGAGGAGATGCTGGAGCTGGCCGCCTGCGGAGCGAAGGTGCTGCACCTGCGCAGCGTCGAGTACGCCCGCCGGGCCGGTCTGCCGATCCACGTCCGCTCGTCGTACTCAACCAACACCGGCACCATGGTGACCGGATCGATGGAGGATCTTTCCGTGGAGCAAGCACTCATCACCGGAGTCGCCCACGACCGGAGCGAGGCGAAGATCACCATCGTCGGCGTTCCCGACGAGCCGGGTGCCGCCGCCCGCATCTTCGAGACGGTGGCCAACGCGGAGACCAACATCGATATGATCGTGCAGAACGTGTCGACCGAGGGCACCGGCCGCACCGACGTCTCCTTCACCCTGCCGAAGGCCGACGGCCCGACCGCGATGGCGGCGCTGGGCAAGGAACAGGAGCGGATCGCCTTCAAGGGCCTGCTCTACGACGACCACGTTGGCAAGGTGTCGCTGATCGGCGCCGGGATGCGTTCCCACCCGGGCGTGGCCGCCAACTTCTTCGCCGCACTCGCCGAGGCCGGCGTCAACATCGAGATGATCTCCACCTCGGAGATCCGGGTCTCGGTCGTCTGCCGGGACACCGACCTGGATGCGGCGGTACGCGCGGTGCACGCCGCCTTTGACCTCGGCGGTACGGAGGAGGCGGTGGTCTACGCAGGCACCGGCCGGTGAACCCCGGTGCCTGACGCCAGGGCACGCCAGCTGCCCACCCTCGCGGTGCTCGGTGCGACCGGAGCCGTCGGTGCCGTCATGTGCGAACTGCTCACCTCACGGGCCAATGTCTGGGGTGAGATCCGGCTGCTGGCCTCACCCCGCTCCGCCGGGCGGCTGGTGCGTTGCCGGGGCGAGGACCTGCCGGTGCACCAGGTCAGCCCGGAAGCCTTCGACGGGGTCGATGTCGTCATGGTGGACGTGCCGGACGACGTGTCCCGGCAGTGGACACCGGTCGCCACCGGGCGCGGCGCGACCGTGGTCGACAACTCGGGTGCGTTCCGGATGGATCCCGGCGTACCGCTGGTCGTGCCGGAGATCAACGCCGAGCAGGTACGTCGCCGGCCGCGCCGGATCGTCTCCAACGCCAACTGCACCGTCCTGGCCATGATCGTCGCGATCGCCCCGCTGCACCGCGAGTACGGCCTGCGCGAGCTGGTGCTGGCCAGCTACCAGTCGGTCTCCGGCGCCGGGCGGTTCGGTGTGGACCTGCTGCACAGCCAGCTGACCAGGGCGGCCAGCGACCGTACGCTCGGCTCCCGGCCCGGCGACGTACGTCAGGCGGTGGGGGACGACCTCGGCCCGTTCCCGGCCCCGCTGGCGCTCAACGTGGTGCCGTTCACCGGCGAGCTCGCCGACGCCGGCTGGTCCACCGAGGAGCTGAAACTCCGCGACGAGTCCCGCAAGATCCTCGGCCTGCCGGATCTGAAGGTCTCGTCCACCTGTGTGCGGGTGCCGGTGGTGACCGGACATTCGGTCGCCGTACACGCGGTCTTCGGCAGTGAGGTCACCGCGGACGGTGCCCGCGAGGTGCTGCGCAACGCGCCCGGGGTGATCGTGGTCGACGACCCGGCGAACGCCGAGTTCCCGATGCCGATCGACGCGGTCGGCACCGAGCCGTCCTGGGTCGGCCGGATCCGTCGGTCGATGGACGACCCTCGGGCCATCGACTTCTTCGTCACCGGCGACAACCTGCGCAAGGGTTCGGCGCTGAACACCATCCAGATCGCCGAACTGATCGCCCGGGATCTGTCCGCCAGTCGGTGACCGACGCGCTGACGTGCGGCAGACGCTGCCGCGCTGGTCTCAGCTGTGACTGAACGCAGTGTTGAGGTTGCAGCAGCCAGCCGAAGTGTGCTCTACTTGATACAGAACTCTTCTAACGGTGCCTAGGGGAAACCCGAACACCACATCCTAAGGCCGCCTTCGGGCGGCCTTAGCGTTTGAGGGAGAATCTTGCACCTCTGCTACCTCGATGAGTCGGGCGGCTGTGAGCCTCCCAACAGTAGCCCTTCCGCCACGCCTGTAATGGTGCTACTCGGCATGATCCTCGATGCGGCTACCGTCCCGGCTCTGACTCGAGACTTCCTGGATCTCAAGCGACGGCACTTCCCCGGTCGTTTCAGTTCCAGTCGCGCACTTGACCACATTCTGGTCGAGGTGAAGGGTAGTGAGATTCTGCAAATGACCCGCAGTGATTCTCGTAACAAGCGTCGGCAAGCGGATAGATTCCGGACCGAACTTCTGGATCTGGTCGAGGCGCACCATTGCCGGGTTGTTGGTCGCGTCTGGATCAAGGAGCCGACCGCCGGCATGGACGCTGAATCCAGCTACTGTTACGCGGTGCAGGATATTGCCCGTCATTTCGGTCAATACATGCAGCAAGAGGACGAAGTGGGGGTGCTGATCGCTGACGGCCGTAGTCACCAGACCAATCTGCGGGTGGCGCACTCCATCTTTACTCAGAAGTGGCGCACTGGCGGCGACCCGTACGCGAATCTCCGGGAAGTGCCCCTGTTTGCGGCCAGCGACAACCACGCGGGCCTGCAGATCGCGGATCTTCTAGCCTCAACTTTCGTCTTCCCCATGGCTGCGGCAGCCTACTGTACTTCCCGACCCGGATATGTTCATTCTTCTTCCCGGTACAACCAGGTGCGCTCCTCATTCGGGACACGTCTGGGTCAACTCCAGTACCGATACAGAGACGAGACGGGCAAGTGGCGCGGTGGCTTAGTGGTGAGTGATCGAATAGCTCACCAGTCCGGATCACGTCTGTTTCGTCCTGCCTCCCCTGTGCCGTCTACCCGCACTCCTGTGGAGCAGGCTGCGGCTCTGCCCGCCACACCTTGACGGGGGCGCATACGGACGGTGGCGGGTCGGGCGGTACTGCTTGATCCAAAAGATCGTGCATCTGGTCAGGTCCCCGAAGGGATACTCCCATCACGAAGAAGAGCGGCACCGCGCTGATCAAGTTGTTTAGCGAATGAGGGTAGGCGCTGGCCAACGCCACCCAGACGCGCTCGCATGTTCTTCACGGCGGCACGCGCCCGGCCCGACTTGACGCCAGTCATCGCGTCCATGGCCATGTTCCAGTTCGCGGCTGCCTCGCCGAGACGGCCCTGCGCGCACTGCACGTCGCCCAGGTTGGCTAACGTCAGCGTGTGAATACGGCGGTAGACATCTGAGTTTCGAGTCGCAATCGACCGGCGGAGCTGCATCTCGGCGCCCGACATATCTCCCAGATCCCGCAGGGCCTGTCCAGCTTGACTAGCAAGCGAGGTTTCCGTGAAACCGCTGGTCCGAATCCACGGCGGCTCCTCGTCCGGTGCAGATTCCGCAAGGCGCTTCTCGGCAGCAGAGATCGCCGTTGAGGTGCGTGTACGGTCACCTGTTGCCGCGTGACCCCGCGCCACGAGGATTGCGAAAAGAGCAGTGGCGGCCGGGGTGGAGCTTCCCTTCGACCAGCCGAGAGCGGATTCCGCGAGGTTGAGCGCCTGTTGCCCGTGACCGAGATCAACAGCCTGATGAGCCATCGCACGCAGAGTGAACGCTGCAAGTGCGCGGTCGTCGGCTTCATTCGCGAGCCGCAGTGATTGGACGTAGTACCGCTGAGCTAGGCCGTGCAGGGACGAATCAAATGCTTTCCATCCGGCAAGGTAGGTCATCTCCGCAGCCAGGCTGAACATTGCCCTGCGTCCCGAGTCGGACGAGAACCTGCCGCGCAGATAGTCAGCGACATCTGACGAAAGGTATTGAATGACCGCAAGACGGGCGTGGCCGCCGCCGAACCGCTCGTCAGCTCGACTGAACACCGCCAGCATGTCTCGCACGGCGTCAATCTCGCTGCGGCCTACCGCGACCCCACCGCCTTGTGCGCGTCGCCCTCGGTCTGCGACCTCCTGCCAGGACTCGAAAGGAACCGCGAGCGCAGCCAGCGAGTACAAGGCTTTGAGCGCGAAAGCTCGTCGCTCCAAGTCGGCCCTCCCGATCGTTACGAGGTTGGTGGCGCAGTCGTCCACCCACCAGTCGAGTCCGCCTAGGTCGGCTTCCAGGCTACCGTCCACGTCGAAGCCAAGGTCGGTCGGTGAGACGAGATGACCGAGTCGACGGCTGACCGCTTCGGCGAGGTAGCGAGGGGTTCGACCACTTGGCCGTACCCCTGCGACCCAGTGGCCGACGTGTGACCGATCGCAGGATCGCAGGTCGTCGTTGTGCTCGCGGGCGATGACTCGAACTGCTGCGGCACAGGCATCGTATGACCACCGGCACGCCTTGATCATCTCCCGCAGTTGCTCGTTGCGTTTCCTCTGCTGCCGTGTCATCCGCAGCCTCCCTGGTCGGACCGGCGTTCAACGCGTTCAACGCGTCCAGTGTCCTCACAGGCTACCGGAGGACGCCGACAATCCGTTTACTACAAACAGGTCCTGCCGCACCGGAGTAGAGCGCGGCGATGATCATTGGATGGCGAACGATTGTGCTTCGCGATTCGAACTACTAATCGGCTCATCCATAGATGCGAGTTGTCGATCAGCGTGGCCTCCCCTGGCTGTTGGCTGAGCGTTTGGTGTCGAGTTCGCGAGGAGAAGTCATGGAGCAGCGGAGCAGGCGGGGGCGGGTGGTGCCTCGGCAGGGCGTACTCGTGGAGCCGTGGCAGGTCAGGGCGGTGCAGTTCGAGACGCGGTGGCGTGGGCTGGACCCGGCGGCGGTGTACGCGTACCTGCGGCAGGTCGCCGATGTGCTGGACCGGCTCACCCGGCAGGCCGCCGTCGACCGGGCCGAGGCCGACCGGCTGCGCGAAGGGCTGCGGCAGTGGCGGCAACGCCACGTCGGCTGCCGCTTCAACGACCCGCCCGCCGGCGTCTACCAGTCGGAGCATCAGCGGCAGACCGGCAACGGAGGCCACTGGTGAGCGACGAACCGCGCTGGACCATCCACCTGCCGACCCGGCTCACTGACATCGAGGCCGCCGCCCGGTTCGCCGCCGCGCTGCGGGACTCGCTGGCCCACCTCGACGTCGTCGACTTCGCCGGCACCACGCTGTCGGCCACCGACCGCCCGTTGCTGCGTACCCGGGTATGGGGTGACGTCGACCCCGACCCGGCCGGCAGCGACCTGGTCAGCGACCGCACCGCGCCGGCCGATGGCTGACCCCGTCCCCCGCCAGGTCGAGATCGATCACCTGACGGAGCTGGTCGACCGGCACGCGCCGCGCGCCGACGGCTGCGCCTGCGGCGACCCGCTCACCGCCGCTGGCCGCTGCTGGCGCACCGAGGTCGCGCTCACCCGGCTGCGCGACCTCGGTGTGCACGTCGCCGCCGTCGACCAGCCGGAGAACGCCGGATGAGCATGCACGTCCCCGTCCGCCCGAGCTGGGTCTGCGCCGGCTGCGGGCATGCCTGGCCGTGCCTCGACAGCCGGCGACAACTCACGATCGAGTACGCCGACGCCCGCGTCTCCCTGTCGGTCTACCTCGCCACCAACATGGTCGAGGCGATGACCGACCTGCCGGCCGGGCACGGCTGCGACCTCTACTGGCGTTTTCTCGGCTGGCTGTGATGTCGATGTCGATTTTGCGCCCCGGCGACGAACCGATGCACTACGACGACGGCTCACACCGCTGGATCCCGCCCGACCCCGACTACGACCAGGAGATCTGGGAGAACCAGGTGCGTGAACACCAACACGAGCATCGCGGGCGTCCGGACCCACCCCCGCCCCGCTACCGCCTCATCCGGCGATCCGCCGCAAGGTGAGAAACTGGACTGCACCAGCCAGGGCGCTCAGACACGCAGTTGGACATGCGAAGGGCCATATCGATGTGATCGACATGGCCCTTGACCTGGTCGGGGTGGCCGGATTTGAACCGACGACCTCTTCGTCCCGAACGAAGCGCGCTACCAAACTGCGCCACACCCCGAGGTCCGCTGGGCAATACTAGCCCACCGGCTCGGCAGGGCAAATCCGGTATCCCCGGTGCGCCGCCGCCGGCCCACGGGCGGCGCGTCACTGGGCCGCCGGCTGACGCAGGCTGACCTGCGTCGACGTTCGGTCAGCGTTGGATCAGCGGGCGATCAACGTCAGCAAGGTGGCCTCCGGCGGGCAGGCGAACCGGACCGGCGCGGTCGGGTGGGTGCCCAGCCCGGCCGAGACGTGCAGCCACGAGTCGGTGCCCGGCCACCGGTGCAGGCCCTTGGCCATCGACCGGGGCAGGTCGCAGTTGGTGACCAGGGCGCCGACGAACGGCATGCAGACCTGCCCGCCGTGGGTGTGCCCGGCGAGCAGCAGGTCGAGCCCGTCGGCGGCCATCTCGTCCAGCACCCTGGGCTCGGGAGAGTGGGTGAGGCCGAGACTCAGGTCGGCCTCCGGCGACGGCGGGCCGGCGACGGCGGCGTAATCGTCGCGTTCGATGTGCGGGTCGTCCACACCGGCCGCGTCGATCAGCCGGCCGCCGGCCTTGAACGACGCCCGGCGGTTGTTCAGATCGTGCCAGCCGGCGCCGACCAGCACCTCGCGCAGCTCCTCGAACGGCAGGTCCGGGCCGGGTCGGTAGTCCCGCTCGGGCAGCAGGTAGCTCAGCGGGTTCTTCCACACCGGGCCGGTGTAGTCGTTCGACCCGAAGACGAACACGCCGGGTAGGTCCAGCAGGGGCTGCAGGGCCCGTAGCGCGCCCGGTACGGCGTCCGGGTGGGCGAGGTTGTCGCCGGTGACCACGACCAGGTCCGGGTCCAGCCCGGCCAGCGCCGCCACCCAGGCCTGTTTGCGCCGCTGGTCGGGCATCATGTGCATGTCCGAAAGGTGCAGGATGCGCAGCGGTTCTGCGTCCGGCGCGAGCACCGGCACGTCGAACCGGCGCAGGGTGAACATGTTGCGCTCGATGAGCGAGGCGTACGCCAGGGTGGCGGCGCCGAGTGCTGCGGTGCCGGCGGCGAGCCGGAATACGGTGCGCTTTCGCATGCCGACCAGGGTAGTTTGGCCACTCATGAGCACCGTGAAGGACCGCCTGACCGCTGACATGCGGGCCGCGTTGAAGGCCCGGGACGAGCTGACCACCTCCACCCTGCGGATGGCGCTGGCCGCGATCGGCAACGCCGAGGTCGCCGGCAAGGCCAAGCGGGAGCTCTCCGACGAGGAGGCGTTGGCCGTGCTGACCAAGGAGGCGAAGAAGCGCCGGGAGGCGGCTGCGGCGTTCGCCGACGCCGGCCGGGTCGATCAGGCCGCCAAGGAGCGGGCCGAGGGCGAGGTGCTGGACCGCTACCTGCCGCGTCAGCTCGACGACGAGGCGTTGGCCGGCATCGTCGCCACCGCACTGGCCGAGGGTGGGTTCACCGGCAAGGCGCAGATGGGCCCGGCCATGAAGGCGGCCCAGGCCGCGGTGGCCGGCCAGGCCGAGGGAGGCCGGGTGGCAGCCGCGGTACGCCGCCAGCTCGGCCTTTGACCGGAAGCTGCGATAGGTGCCGAACTTGAAAGCCTATCGGGACTGCGAGTAGCTCCCGCAGTCCCGATACAGTGAATGCCACTCAATACGTAAGCTCCATCGGAGCAGTTGCTTGCCTGGCCTTCAACGGCTCTTCTGAGTTGAGTGGGGTTCGCGGTTGACGGTGACCCTGGCGTAGAGGGCTCGCAGCCCTTCGGTGATCATCTGAGTGTCTAGATCGGATGTTCACAAGCGGAGAGCTGCGAGCATGGTCAACAATATGACCCGGCTGCTGGGCCTGGATGGTGGACCGGGTCAGGTTGGACCCCGACGGTGTCCCGGTGGTCGCTCTGTCTACCGCCGATGAGCAGGTACGATGCCGCTCGGACTGCGGTGCGCGGGCCCGGCGGGTCAAGGACTGGGTGACGACCCGGCCCCGGGATCTGCCCGTGGCGAGCCGGGCGACGCGGTTACGGTGGCGCAAACGCCGCTGGCATTGCGACCAGGGTGGATGTCGACGCCGGACGTTCACCGAGCAGGTGGGCGGGTGACGAACTTCCGGTGTGTCGCTGCCCGGCAAACAGCGAGGTCTCCGGTGGATGGCTTATCGACCAAGACGAACCATCGACACGGAGACCTCGTGACCAGCGTAGCGGTGACGAGGCGGCACGACCTGACGGACGCTCAGTGGGCAGTCCTGGAGCCTCTCCTGCCCACCGCACGCCGGCCGGGCCGACCGCCCGCATCAACGAAACGGCAGCTCATCGACGCGATCCGGTGGCGGACCCGGGCCGGCGCCCCGTGGCGGGACATCCCCGACCACTACGGCTCCTGGGCGGCGGCGTACGCCCTGTTCCGCCGGTGGCAGCGCGACGGGACCTGGGCCAGGATCCTGACCGCGTTGCAGGCCCTGGCCGACGCGGCGGGACGGATCGTCTGGGACGTGTCCGTGGACTCCACGATCAGCCGCGCGCACCAGCACGCCGCCGGAGCGCGTAAAAGGGGGATCTGCAGGCCGAACCGCCCGGCGGTACCGGGTCGGAACCCGACGACCACGCGTTGGGGCGTTCCCGTGGCGGACGGACCACGAAACTGCACCTGGGCTGTGAACAGGGACAGAAACCGCTGTCAATCGTGCTGACCGG
This sequence comes from Micromonospora sp. ABR4_055, assembly GCF_056160425.1. Classification (NCBI taxonomy): domain Bacteria; kingdom Bacillati; phylum Actinomycetota; class Actinomycetes; order Micromonosporales; family Micromonosporaceae; genus Micromonospora; species Micromonospora sp. ABR4_055. The sequence goes on along the minus strand of NZ_JBSWXD010000018.1, from coordinate 36,356 downwards.
TGGGCAGCGTGGCGACAGCCCGCAGTTCACGACGGTCCTCGACCGAATCCGGGTGCCCCGGTTGATCCCGCACTCGACCCCGAGATCTACCAGCAGCGCCACGCGGTCGAGTGCGGGATCAACCGGCTCAAGCGCAACCGAGGCCGGCATCCCGGTGGTCAACCTGGACCGTGCCGTCGCGACCCGCTACGACAAACTCGCCGTCCGGTACGAGGCGACCGTGCAGGTCGCGGCGATCAACGAGTGGCTGTGACCGACTTTGATACACGCCCTAGGGCTGTATGGTCACCACTCTCTGGGCCACGTCCAGGTGGATCCCTAGTGAATGCTGACTGTTGGTGAACACTCAGGATCCGAGCGGTAGGGGCTGTTGTTCGGGGCCGGATCTCGTGAGTCCAGGCCTCAGTCCATCCATTGCGGTGGCTGGGGCTGGTGCCGGGACCTGCGCTTTCCTGGTTGATCACAGATGCGTAGGATCACCTCCACATCGCCGCCGGCGGCAGTCCGCTGCCCGTCCGGGTCACACCCCCGTCTCCTGTTCAGGTTCGCCACATCGGCGATGAAGAGTTGGGTGCTGCAGTTGATGCAAACCCTAGTTTGGCTGCGAGCCAGACGTCGACCACTATGGACCTATTGCGTTGCGCTCGCGCTGGTGGTCGTGCTGGTGGTGACCGGCCACGCACGACCCGTCGCGGCGCAGAGCGCGTCAGGCTGCGAATTCGGTGAATCGGCTCTCGAAGCTGGAGCGACCGGACCGGGTGAGGTCACGCTACGTATTGGTTGCGCCCGGGACATCGGGAGTTTCGGCGTGTTCGCAGAGCGCGACGACGACATCGTCGCGATCCTGGAGTTCACCCCCGCCCGCGACGAGGCTGAGCTCCGCGAGATCCTGCAACGTCAGGTTGACGACGCCAACCAGGCGCGCGACGCGGGAGCCAGCCTGAGCTCGTACCTCCTCGCAAAGGCGGACGAGTTCGGGATCGGGTACTACGCGGAGCAGGACGAGGATATCGACTTCGACGGCGAGATTCACCGGATGGCCAACCACCTGGTGATAGTGATCCCGCAGGCGGAGGTCGAGGCCGCGTGGAGTTGGATCGGCGTCCTGAAGAAGATCGCGCTGGCGTTGATCTTCTTCGGTGTCTGGGCGCTCGTCGAAGGCACCTGCGTTGCCTTCTTCGCGCCAGAGGCGCCGGTGGCCGCGGTGCTGTGCGGAGCCTTCGCGGGATTCATCGCAGGCGGTGTACGGGAGTTGCTGTCGGCTGTCTTCGCCGGCAAGGAGATCAATAGCGACGTGTGGTCGGACGTACTCGGGACCGCGCTCGGCGGTGCGTTCGTCGGCGCGACCCTGCACGGTGCCATTCAGCTGGTCGAGTCGACTGTCCGGCCCATGTACGCCGCGCTGGGGAAGTTCCTGAGGGAGACCAGCCTCAAGGTGTGGAACTCGCTCAAGAGCCTCGTCAGCCACGCAGCCGACATGTTCACGGCCGAGGCCGCGGACGTCCTGCGCAAGGCAGTGGAGCTCGCAGCCCGGCACGGGATCGGAACGTTCGCGACCGGCAAGTGCCCCGGCTACGACCCCAGCTCCGGCAACGGCACTGGGCTCGGGTGGCAGGAACTCGGCCGGATGCAGGACGGCCTCAAGCGGCGCCTCGATCTGCTCGATAACGACAACAGCTCGGGCGAAACGGTATCGAGGACCAAACTGCAGTACGCGGACGTCGACGGCGACGGCCTGTCGGACCGGATCCTGGTCGCGGCGGCCGGACGCGCCGAACTGTCGCAGAACGTCGGGTGTGGCGAGGACGGCCAGCGGCTCTGGGCGCAGCGTAGTGACGCCGGACCGATCGAGGACATACTGGAGCAGTTCAACGCCGACCAGGTCCACTTCGGCGACCTCGACGGCGATGACCGAGCCGACCTTATCGCGGTCCTCGAGGCCAGCCAGTCACCGACCGGTGTCCCGATGATCCAAGCCTGGCGCAGTGAGTCGTCGATCAGCGACATCCGGTGGGCGGCGGGCAGCCAGGTCGCGGACAACCTCGGGTTCGCCGCTGCCGAGCGGCGCTTCTTCCTCGACATCGACGGTGACGGTGACAGCGACTACCTGACGGTCACTGCGGACAACACCGTGAGCGCCTGGGAGAACACCGCGTGGGGCCTGCCCGGGCCGGCTGATTGGAGCCGGATTGACGGCTTCGGGCATCCGGGCCAGGGACAGGGCGGCGGGAAGGTCTACTTCGCCGACGTCACCGGGGACGGCCGCGCGGATCTGCTCCTGGTCGACTACGTCACTGGCGGGGTCCAGGCATGGGAGAACGTCGGCAGCCCGTGGACCAGCTCGACCGGCTGGCGGTCACTGGGCACCATCCGGATGGGTGCGCCGCTGGCTGGTGGCTCCGGTGCGATCTTCAGCGACCTCGATGGCGACCAGGTCGCGGACCTGCTGCTGCTCGACAGCGTCGAGGGCGGCGTCGACGGTTGGCGGCTGCCGCGCTACGGGTCAGGCGAACAGGGGCCGGGCCAGCCAGGCGTACCGACCTCCCCGGAGCAGCTTCCGCCGGGGACGCTGCCGGCGTACAGCGGTGGTGATCCGCGTCCGCAGGTGACTGGCCGGCTGATTCAGAACAGCAACTTCACCGGCAGCTTCAAACCGTGGTGGGTGAACGCGGGGATGACGCCGAAGGTGGACGGTGGGGTCTTCTGCGTGACCGCCCCGGCATCGGAGAAGCCATGGGATGTGCTTGTCGGGCACAACAGCATCTACCTGCCACGAGGGAACTCCTACACGTTCCGGTTCCGGGTGCGGACCAGCGAGACGGTGCCGTTGGTGGTGCAGATCGCTCCGTTCGACAACCCGAACCACACGACGTACCTGGTCAAGTATCCGACCGTCACCGGCGGGGCGTGGCGGACCTACGAGTACACCTTCAACACCAGCTTCAGCCAGGAGTACGTGCTGTCGCAGGTACAGTTCCGCCTCGGCGGGTCGGACCAGGCGTACGAGTTCTGCATGGACGACGTGACGCTCAACGGTGCCAGCTACGTGTACCAGGCGCAGCGGGGTCCGGCGGTGAAGGTCAACCAGCACGGCTACCTGCCGCAGGGGCCGAAACGGGCGACGCTGGTGACGGACGCGGCGAACCCGCAGTCCTGGACGCTGCGGCGGGTCGGCGGCGGCGACGTGGCGACCGGGCAAACCGTCCCGGCCGGCTTCGACGGCTCGGCCGGCGCTTCGGTCCACCTGGTCGACTTCAGCTCGGTTACGGCGACCGGCCGGTTCGAGCTGGTGGTCGGTGGCCAGGCCAGCTACCCGTTCGACATCCGGACGGACCTGTACGCGTCACTGCGAACGGACTCGATGCGGTTCTTCTACCCGAACCGGAGCGGCATCGCGATCGACGGCGGCATTGCCGGGGCGGAGTACGCCCGCCCGGCCGGGCATGTGGCGTCCTCGCCGGGCGGGGGCGACACTGCGGTGCCGTGCCAGTTCCCGCAGTCGTTCATGGACAACTGGACATGTGACTACACGCTGGACGTCACCGGCGGTTGGTACGACGCGGGTGACCATGGCAAGTACGTGGTCAACGGCGGCATCGCCACCTACCAGCTGCTCTCGGCGTGGGAACGGGCCGTGGCGGTGGGTCGGTCCGGGCCGCTGGGCGACTCCACCCTGGCGATCCCGGAGCGCGGCAACGGCGTGCCCGACATCCTCGACGAGGCCCGCTGGAACCTCGAATTCATGCTGAAGATGCAGGTACCGGACGGGCTGCCACTGGCCGGGATGGTGCACCACAAGGTCCACGACGAGTCGTGGACCGGGCCGCCGATGCTGCCGCACCAGGACACGAAGCAGCGCGAGCTGCACCGGCCGTCGACGGCGGCGACGTTGAACCTGGCCGCGGTCGCCGCCCAGGGGGCGCGGCTCTACGCCCCGTACGACGCGGCCTTCGCCTCCCGGCTGCGGTCGGCGGCGCAGCGGGCCTACGCCGCGGCGCTGGCCAACCCGACGCTCTACGCGCCCAGGGCGGACCGCTCCGGCGGTGGCCCGTACGCCGACAGCGACGTCACCGACGAGTTCTACTGGGCGGCGACGCAGCTGTACCTGACCACCGGCAGCGGGACGTACCTCGACGCGGTGCGGGCCAACCCGTACCACACTGCGGGGGCGGCGTTCAACCAGAACGGCTTCTACTGGGGGCAGGTCGCCGCTCTCGCCCAGCTGGACCTGGCCCGCTTCGGCAGCGGACTGTCCGAGCAGGCGCAGATCCGCCATTGGGTGACGACCGCGGCGAACCGGCTGATCTCGTTCCAGCAGGCCGAACGGTTCGGGCAGACGTACACCCCGGCCAGCGGTCTGTACGACTGGGGATCGAACGCGTCGATCCTGAACAATCAGGTGGTGATCGCCACGGCGTACGACCTGACCGGCAACACGATGTACGTCGACGCGGTGTTCGAGGCGTTCGACTACCTGTTGGGCCGCAACGCCCTCGGTCAGTCCTACGTCACCGGGTACGGCACCAACGACGCGAAGAACCAGCACAGCCGCTGGTACGCGAGGTCGTTCGACTCGACGCTGCCGAATCCGCCGGTCGGCTCGGTGTCCGGCGGGCCGAACTCCAGCCTGCAGGACCCGCTGTCGGCGTCCTGGCTGCACGGCTGCGCCCCCCAGTTGTGCTACGTGGACAACCTGGAGGCCTGGTCGACAAACGAGATCACCATCAACTGGAACTCGGCGCTGGCGTGGGTCAGCGCCTTCGCCGCCGACGAGGCACCGCGCCGGTGAGCCACCGTCACCCATCGGTGATTCGTCGCTGATCTGTCGCTGAAAGCCGGCCGGCCCGCCCGGGAGAGATCCGGGCGGGCCGGCCGTTCAGCCGGGTCCGACGGCCCCTGCTGAGGACCGCGCCCGGCCGGTTGAGCTCGTCCTTGTACAGCCTGGACCTTGACCGTCTTGCCGTCGCGGTCAGGCTCCTCAGCGTTGATTCCCCGGCCGTGAAGCAGCATCCACGAACGCCACTGCGGGGAGGGCCAGACCTCCTGGACTCGGAGCCGGACCGGGCGCTTGCCGTCCACGTGGTCGCACTGCCGCAGCGCCACCAGATCACCGGGGCACACCAGAGCTTCGTCGTCAGGCATCGTCCGACGCTCCGTACGACTCGGCGGACTCGTCCTGGTCGTCGTGCGCGGGTATCCGGCGGTCATCAGCCCGGAGAGATGGAGTACGGCGCGGATCCGCCGGGCACTACTGGGGTCCCACCGGTCCAGGATGGCGATCGCCCGCAGGAACGGCCGGCAGGGGCCGGGTACGCCGCCGCACCGGTGGCACTCGCCGGTGGTCGGGTTCGGGATGTGGGTACGGGCGGTCGAGTTCGCGTCGTGGACCGCCCGGGACAGCTCGGGGGACCGTTCGCCCGGGTGGACCGGTGGCTTCCGTCCACCCGGATGTGCTCGGACTGTGGCCGGATCAACGAGCGGATGGCGTTGGACGTGCGGTCGTGGGTCTGTCCGTGTGGCGGTCACCACGACCGGGACGTCAACGCGGCGATCAACATCAAGGCCGCCGGGCAGGCGGACTTCAACGACCGTGGAGCGCGGGTAGGACCGGGACCCGTCCCGGCACCGCGCGGTGAAACGGTAGCCCACCAGAACACCGCGCGTATCACGCGCGGCGTGGCTGGAATCGCCGCCGTTTAGGGCGGCGAGGATGTCAACCGTCTCACCCGACGCCGCCGAAGGCTTCTACCGCCTCGTTGACGCCGCCTACGAACGCCGCAGCCTCGCCGTCAGCTCGAACCTGCATTACGCCCACGTCGTCGTCATACAGGGCGACAGCTTCCGGCTCAACCAGGCCACCACCGGACAGCGGGTGAAATTACTGAACTGACCAGAAACACCACCCACGGCGGGGAACTAACTGGCCGCCGTTGGGGAGAACCGACGGCCGCCAGCGGGACATCCGCAGGCCGCGTTCGACAACCTGTTCACCGCCGTCCGCCCGGCACCCGGCTGACCACAGCGACACCGACGCGCGACCAGGCGGCCCGACCACACCACGAACCCCCGCCCCAACCCGGAACGACAACACCCGGAGCAAGCCGACCACGTGATCGGCGATTCGCCGCCCCCGAAATCTCCCAGTACCGAAACTATTCAACCGAGCTCAAGACGAGGGAGGAAGGCGAGCGGTACGGGTTCTCGCTGTGCCGCATCGACAGCGCCGGCACGCGCGACCAGACGTACGACCTGCTCGAAGTCATCCGGGTCGCCGTCGACCCACGTCAGCCGGAGAAGCTGGAGGAGAACCTGCGCGGCTGGGCGATCGCGACCCTGGCCGGCGGCCACGGGTTCGGCTGCTACCATGCCGCCTTCAGCACTCTCGACGAGGACGACCAGCCCGAGAGCGACCTCGGCAACCTCGACATCAACTGGTCCGGCTCGGAAGTTCTCGTACCGGGCGAGCAGGGGTTGAAGCGGACGGGGGGGGGGGGAAGGGGGGGGGTGTGCGGCCCCCCCCCCCCCTCCCCCCCCCCCCCCCCCCCCTTTCCCCCTTTTCCCGCCCGCCCCCCCCCCCTCCCCCCCCCCCCCCCCCCCCCCCCCCCCGCCACTAGATTTCGCCAGTCAGTCGTCCGGGTTGCCCGGGTTACCGGGACGTCCCGGCCCGTTGCCCGGCCCACCGGGACCGTCACCGTCGCCCGGGCTCGGCTGGGCACCCTGGCCGTTGCTGACCCGGATGATCACCACTCCGCCCTTGATGGTGCGGCCGCTCGGGCTGGTGCCGGCGGCGGTGCCGGCCGGGCAGGTGGAGTCGACCGCACCGGACCGGTCCACCTCGACCTCGAATCCGGCACCGGCCAGCCGGGACCGGGCGTTGTCGATCGACTGACACTGCACCCCCGGGATGGAGCGCTGCTCACCGCGGACCAGTTTGCCGCTCGGTGCCTTGAACTGCTGCTTCTCCTTGCCCTTCATCGCGTCCCGCAGCGTCTCGTAGACCGCCGGGTTGACGATGTCGTGCGACATGGTGGCGTTGGTGTCGGCCCAGTCCGGGTCGGCCAGCACCCCGGCGACGGCGAGCTGCTTGGTGGTCACCACCATGGTGGCGGTCTTCTCGGCGTCGGTGGTGCCGGTCTTGCCGGCCACCGGGTGCCCGACGATGCTGCGTACGCCACCGGCGGTGCGGCTCCGGCACTGCGACGTCGACGAGTTGTCACCGACCGGGCAGCGCGCCGCGTCGATCGCGGCCCGGGCCACCTCGGTGGAGACCACCTGCTTGCACTGCGGCTGGGCGATGTCCAGGCTGTTGCCGTCCTGGTCGCGGATCTCCTTGACCGGGATCGGCTTGCAGTACTTGCCGTCGGCGGCGAGGGTGGCGTACGCGTTCGCCATCTCCAGCGGCGTGGTGCTGGAGACGCCGAGGGTGAAGGCGCCCCACTGGTTGGCACCCTCCGGGTCGGCGGCGAACCGGGCGTCGTTGGAGGCCCGGAAGGTGATGCCGAGGCGCTGCGCCACGTCGACGGCGGAGGCCGCGCCGACCCGCTCCTGCAGCGGCACGAAGTACGTGTTGACCGAGGCGCCGAAGGCGCTCCACATGTTGTGTACGCCGTTCATGCTGGAGTTGGCGTTCTTGGGGCAGTACTTGTTGGTGCCCGCGCAGGCGGCCGGGCTGCCCCGTTCGACAATGTACTTCGACTCGTACGGGCTCTTGGCGTTGATTGTGTACTCCAGTGGGTAGCCCTTCTCCAGGGCCGCCACCAGCGGGAAGATCTTGAACGTCGAGCCGAACTGGTAACCGGTGATGTCACCGCCACCGGTCAGCAGCGGGTTCGTGGTGTTCGGGTAGGTGCCCCGGATGCCCTTGTCGGCTTTCTTCGGGTCGCTGGAGAGCTTGTTCTTCGGGTTGTCCGGGTCGTCGAGCTTGTAGTTGCGGTTGACCGCCATACCGCGTACGTACCCGGTGCCCGGCTCGACCGCCGCCACCATCAGCGCGTGCTTGCTGCCGGTCTTCAGCGCGTCCTCGACGGCGTTCTTCGCCGCGTCCTGCGTCTGCAGGTCGAGGCTGGTGACGATGTGGTAGCCGCCGCTCTTGAGCCGCCGCTCCCGGTCGTAGCTGGTGGCACCGAACGTCTCCTGCTCCATCCACCAGCGGTAGAAGAAGTCGCAGAAGAAGCCCCAGTGGTTCTTGTTGGCGGCGACGCAGCCGTTCGGCGCGCGCTTGCCGTTGACGACCAGCTCGACGGCCTTGGCCTCGTCGGCTTCCTCCTGGGTGATCGCCCCGGTCTTGACCATGTTGTCGATGACGTAGTTGCGCCGGTCGACGGCCTGTGGGTAGCCACCCGGCGTGGTCGGGTCGAACGCCGTCGGGGCCTTGACCAGGCCGGCGAGCATGGCGGCCTCGTCGATGGTGAGGTCCGCCGGCTGCTTGCTGAAGTAGACCTGGCTGGCGGCGAAGACGCCGTACGCGCCGTTGCCGAACGGGGCGATGTTGAGGTAGCGCTCCAGCACCTCGTCCTTGGTCATCTCCTTGGTGAGCTGCATCGCGTACTTCATCTCGCGCAGCTTCCGGGCGTTGGTGTCCTCGGTGGCGGCGATCACGTCCTCGGGGTGGGTCGCCGAGTAGGCGATGGCCAGCCGGACGTACTGCATGGTCAGCGTCGAGGCGCCCTGGGTGGTCTCGCCGGCGCCCTGGTTGGCGACGAAGGCCCGGGCGACACCCTTGACGTCGACCCCGTTGTGCTCGTAGAAGTTGTGGTCCTCGGCCGCGATGATCGCCGCCCGCATGATCGGTGCGACGTCCTTGATCGGGACGTCGCGGCGGTTCTCGTCGTACATCGCGGCGAGCGTGGTCTTGCCGTCGGCGGCGTACAGGTAGCTGATCTGCGGCGCTCGCTTGACGGTCAGCTCGCTGGGCAGCTTGTCGAAGGTCTCCGCGCCTGCCTTGGCTGCCAGGCCAGACATCGCCACTGCGGGGAACGCGGCAGCGGCGACCACCACGCCGGCCAGCAGCCCACAGATCAGCAGCGATGCGGCGTTGGTCAGTGGGTTGTGGTCTCGCTTCCGCATCAAGGTCACCCAGTCAGGGTACGTGAGGGACTGAAGAGGTCGCCGTGTGGCGCACCTGTGCATTTCCTGCCGGCTCCGGCCTCGTTGTGCTAAACGCAGAGACCCGTCCGGCGGTTGTGGTCTCCGCCGCCTACTTTCCCCCCGGGAAGGTGTGGGTGGCGGGGTTTCCCCGTTTCCGCCTCGGGTACCCCTGCTCGGCAGAGCGCCCGGGAAGGGTGTTGTGTCCGGATAAGCGGATTTCGCCAATAACGTTGCGTAATCACCCAACTACAGAACATGATGGTCCGGCGAGGATCGCACGGCGGCGTGCTGCGGGGGAAAGCAGCGTCAGCCGCCCGGCTTGCCGACTGACTCCACCGGTTGCAAGCGGAAATTGCTAGGGGGGACGTGGAACGATGGGCATGATCGCTGATTGGCCCAGCCTGGCGGCGTGCCAGAGCGGAGACCCGGACGCGTTGTTCGTGCAGGGCGCTGAGCAGAACGTGGCCAAGCGCATCTGCCGGGGTTGCCCGGTCCGGTACGAGTGCCTGGCCGACGCACTCGACAACCGGATCGAATTCGGGGTCTGGGGCGGCATGACCGAGCGGGAACGGCGGGCTCTGCTGCGCCGGCACCCGCAGGTGGCGAGCTGGCGCAGAATGTTCGAAGCAGCCATGCGGGACCGCGAAAAGGTGCTCGTCGCCACCAAGTGATCCGCTGAACCGGGAGCTGTGCAGGACCAGAGGGAGCTGCGCGGGGCCAGGCTCAGCCGGCGACCGCGTGGCCGATCGTCCGTAGCCCGTCGATGTCATGCACGTCGGCGGGCTGCGCGCGGACGGTCGCCACCGGCACCTGCGGGAACGCGTCAGTGAACATCGCCGCGACTCGGCGCTCCCGCGCCGACTGCTGTGCCACCGCGGCGTGCACCCGCAGCACCCCGGCCGTCGCCGGATGCCCGCCGTCGCGGTCCAGCTCCTGCGCGGCGGACAGGCTCCGCTCGGCGGACAACCCGGGTACGGCCGGCTCGTGCACCCGGTTGAGCACCAGCCCGGCCAGCGGCATCCGCTCCGCGCCGAGCCGACCGGCGAAGTACGCCGCCTCCCGTACCGCATCCGGCTCCGGCGCCGCGACCAGCAGGAACGCCGTCTCGTCGGCCTGCAGGACCCGGTACGTCTGCTCGGCCCGCTGCCGGAAACCGCCGAACATCGAGTCCAGCGCCGCCACGAAACCGGACAGGTCACTGAGCAACTGGGCGCCGAGGATCTTCTGCACCGCCCGGGAGAACACCCCGAACGACGCGGTCACCAGGCTGAACATACTTCGACCGCCGGCCCGGGCCGGTGCCAGCAGCAGTCGGAGCATCCGGCCGTCCAGAAAGCGCGCCAACCGGGCCGGTGCGTCCAGGAAATCCAGCGCGGACCGCGACGGCGGCGTGTCGACCACGATCAGATCCCACTCGCCACCGGCGTGCAGCTGGCCCAGCTTCTCCATCGCCATGTACTCCTGCGTACCGGCGAAGGTCGAGCTCATGGCCTGGTAGAAGGGGTTCGCGAAGATCTCGGCGGCCTTGTCGGTGTCGGTGTGCGCGAGCACCACCTCGTCGAAGGTGCGCTTCATGTCCAGCATCATGGCGTGCAACTCGCCGCCGCTGGCCTCCACCTCGATGCCCTTGACCTGCCGTGGGGTGTTGTCCAGCTCGGTCAGGCCCAGTGACTGCGCCAGCCGGCGGGCCGGGTCGATGGTGAGTACCACGGTGCGCCGGCCGTGCCGCTCAGCGGCGCGCAGCGCCAGGGCCGCCGCGGTCGTCGTCTTGCCCACCCCGCCGGCACCGCAGCAGACCACGATCCGCACGCCCGGATCGGCCAGGATCCGGTCGACGTCCAGCGGTGGCGCTGCGTGATCAGGAGGCACCAGTCGAGCGTATCGGGGTCGGCCCAGGATCCGCCGATCAAGTCGCTGTGAGGTCGCTTCCAGCAGCTGGCCCGGTGCCGGTCAGCAACGCTGCGGCCAGCGTGTCCAGGCCCTCGCGGGTGACCCCGTCCGGCAGCAGCGGCAGCCGGACGATCGGCCGGCCCAACTCGACCAGGTCGGTCAGCAGCGAGTCCTCCAGCGCGCGGCGGGTGAGGTGCTCCTGTGCCTCGGCCCGCAGGCCGGTCACCGTCTCCCGGTCGGTCGGCAGCCCGGCTGCGGCCAGCCCGCGCCGTAGCTGCGTCTGGCCGACCGGTCCGTCAGCGAGCAGCGGCGGCCGGGCCGAGTTGACGATCACATTGCCCACCGGGATGCCCAGCGCGGTCAGGTCGGCGACCGCGTCGAGGGTCTCCTGCACCGGCATCTCCTCCAACAGGGTCACCACGTGCACCGCGGTGATCGGCGAACGCAGCAGTACCGCGACGCCCTCGCTCTGCGTCTTGATCGGGCCGACCTTGGCCAGCCGGGCAGCCTCGGCGGTCACGTTCAGGAACCGGCCGATCCGCCCGGTGGGCGGTGCGTCGAGCACCACCGCGTCGTAGACCCGTCGCCGGTCCACCATCCGAGTGGTGGCCTCCTTCACCTTGCCGGTGAGCAGGACGTCGCGCAGCCCGGGGGCGATGGTGGTGGCGAAGTCGATGGCGCCCAGGCGCCGCAGCGCCCGCCCGGCCGCGCCCAGCTTGTAGAACATGTCGAGGTACTCCAGCAGCGCCTCCTCCGGGTCCACCGCCAGGGCGCGGACCTCGCCGCCGGCGGCCGAGGTGGTGATCCGGCGCTCCTGGTACGGCAGCGGCCCGAGGTCGAACAGCTGTGCGATGCCCTGGCGGCCCTCCACCTCGGCGAGCAGGGTGCGCCGGCCCGAGCCGGCCAGCGCGAGCGCCAGCGCGGCGGCGACACTGGTCTTGCCGGTCCCGCCCTTGCCGGTCACCACGTGCAACCGGGACGGCCAGCCGGGTACGGCGGCGACAGGTGACTGCTCGGTGACCCCCACGTCCAACCAGACTAGTGCGCGACGCCGCTCAGTTGACGTCGCAGACGAACCAGCCGGACTTCTGCACCACCATGAAGCTGAGATCCTGCTCCGCGCTGCGCTCGTCCTCGGTGACCATGCGCACGGTGACCGAGACGACGGCCCGATCTTCGTCCTGCTCGTCGACGGTCGGCACGTTCCACTCGAACTGCGGGTTGCGGTACGTCGACGAGTAGCCCTCGATCTCCTCCACCTTCTCGATCAGCGCGGACTCGTCCCGGGCCTCCCGGCAGACCAGGTCGGCCGCGGCCGTGACGTTCCGGTCGGTGTACACCGCCTGGAGGAACTCGTCCACGGCGGCGACCGGTTCGGCCGCGCCGCTACCCGTCTCCAGGTTGTTGATCACCAGGAACGCCGCGATGCCGCCACCACCGCAGAGCAGCAGCACCACACCGAGCACCACCGAGGTGATCAGCAGGCCACGTCGGCGGCCGGCGGCAGCTGCGGCCGGTGCGCCGGGAGTCGGCGGTACGGGCTGGCCGGGGGGTAACGGCTGTCCCGGTGACACCGGCTGGCCGGGCGGCGGTGGTACAGGCTGCCCGGGCGGCGGTGCGGACTGTCCCGGCGGAGGCGGGAACGGCGGGCCACCCGGTGCCGCCGCGAACGGTGCGCCGGCCGGCGGCGGGGCGTACGGCGACCGGTCCGGCGGCGGAACGAACGGCGGTGCGGTAGGACGCTGCCAAGGCGGCGGCGGGATCGACTGTCCCGGCCCTGCCGACTGCCCAGGCCCTGTCGGCTGTGCCTCGGTCGGCTGTGCGTCCGGCGCCGGTGGCTGTGCGTCCGGTGGCTGTGCCTCGCCACTGGGCGGTTGCGTCATCCTCATCCCCAGGTTTCAGGTCTCGTCGTCGGCGGACGGTAGCCGCCACCAGACGGTCAGGGTATCTGGCCGACGCACCCGGCTCACCCTCCCGGCCGTTGGCCTTAGGCTGTGGCGGTTGCCGAATCAGAGCTAGGAGCCGTAACGCGATGCAGAAGTGGGAGTACGTCACCGTGCCACTGCTGGTGCATGCCACCAAGCAGATCCTCGACAACTGGGGTGAGGACGGCTGGGAACTGGTCACCGTGATCCCCGGTCCCAACCCGGACCAGCTGGTGGCGTACCTGAAGCGGCCCAAGTCGTGACCGCCGGACCACACGCCCGCCTCGCTGAACTGGGGCTGAGCCTGCCGACTGTGGTCCCGCCGGTGGCCGCCTACGTTCCGGCGGTCCGCTCCGGTCAGCACGTCTACGTCTCCGGCCAACTGCCGATGGCCGACGGAGCGCTGCTCGCCGTTGGCAAGGTGGGTGCCGAGGTGACCCCCGAACAGGGCAGGGAGCTGGCCGGCCGGTGTGCGCTGAACGCGCTCGCCGCGATCGACGCCCTGGTCGGCCTCGACGCCGTGACCCGGATCGTCAAGGTCACCGGATTCGTCGCCTCGACCGCCGGCTTCACCGGCCAGCCCGCCGTGATCAACGGGGCCTCGGAGCTGTTCGGCGAGGTCTTCGGTGACGCCGGCCGGCACGCCCGCAGCGCCGTCGGGGTGGCCGAACTTCCGCTCGGTGCGCCGGTCGAGGTGGAGGTCGTCGTCGAGGTCGCCTGATCCGGTGCGCACCGGCCTGGCGCAGGTCGGCACCCGAGCGGGCTGAAGAAGTCTCGGCGAAGTCACCGTACGGCCGTACCATCGCAGCCATGACCGCGCACGTCACCACCCCCGCCGCGGCCCTGGCCAGCGATCTGCCGGGCTGGGCGACCCTGGTGCGGGCACCCAACCCCGGGCCGATGACGCTGGACGGCACCAACACCTGGGTGCTGCGCCGGCCGGGCGAGCGGTACGGCGTCCTCGTCGACCCGGGTCCGGCCGACGCCGGGCATCTCGACCGGCTGGCGCAGCACGGCCCGTACTCGATGATCCTGGTGACCCACGGGCACCCGGACCATGTCGAGGCGGTGCCGGCGGCCGCCGAGCGGTTCCAGGCCCCGGTCCGGGGCCTGACCGCCGACCACCAGGTGCAGCAACCGGACCGGCTCGGCGACGGGACCGTGCTGGACGCCGCCGGCCTGACCGTCACCGTGCTGGCCACCCCCGGCCACACCGCCGACTCGGCCTGCTTCCTGGTCGCCGGGCCGGACGGGCGGCAGGCCGTGCTCACCGGCGACACCATCCTCGGCCGGGGCACCACCGTGGTGGCCTGGCCCGACGGCGACCTCGGCGACTACCTGACCAGCCTGCGGCGACTCGCGGCGTACGACGAGGTGACGGCGCTGCCGGGGCACGGCCCGGCGCTGGCCGACTGCGCCGCCGCCGCCCGGTTCTACCTGGCCCACCGGCAGGCCCGGCTGGACCAGGTCCGCCAGGTGGTGGCCCGGGGCGTGACCGCACCGGCGGCCGTCGTCGCCGAGGTGTACGCCACCGTCGACCGGGCGTTGTGGCCGGCCGCCGAGTGGTCGGTCCGGGCGCAGCTCGCCTACCTGCGCGGGCCGACCGACAGCGCGGCAGGTGACCGGGAATCGACACCGGGGCGGACCGGGTTGGAACGGCAGTGACCTGCCCGGTGTGCGGAACCGTCGCGGTACCCGGCGCGCGGTTCTGCCACAACTGCGGCGGCGCGCTGCCGGCGGCCGCCTTCCTGCCGGCCGCCGAACGCCGGGTGGTCACCGTGCTCTTCGGTGATTTGTCCGACTTCACCTCCTGGTCGGAGGATCTCGACCCGGAACGGGTCGGTGCCGTCACCGACCGGGTGCTCGCCGCCCTGGCCGGGGCGGTCAAGACGTTCGGCGGGCACGTCGACAAGCTGACCGGCGACGGGATCATGGCGGTCTTCGGCGCCCCGGTCGCCCACGAGGACGACGCCGAACGTGCCGTACGGGCCGCGCTCAGCATGCAGCGGGCGGTGCGTCGGGTGCTCGACGACGAGCGTGGCGGCGGTGCTCCGCTCGGCCTGCGGGTCGGCCTGAACACCGGTGACGTGGTCGCCGGCATTCAGGCTGCCATCGAGTACACGGTGATCGGCGACACGGTCAACACCGCCGCGCGGCTCGCCGACGCGGCGGCGGTCGGCGCGGTGTACGCCGGCGCCGGCACCGTCACCGGCACCCGGCACGTCGCCGCCTGGCGGGAGCTGCGCCCGCTGCGGCTGAAGGGCAAACGCGCCCCGGTCGAGGCGTACGAGCTGCTCGGTCTGCACGACGCGCCCGGCACCCGGTCGGGCATCGGCGACCAGGCCCCGTTCGTCGGGCGGGAGGCCGAGATCGGTCGGCTGGCGGGCCGGCTCACCGAGGTGATCGACCACGGCGATCCGCGGGTGCTGGTGCTCACCGCGGAGGCCGGCATCGGCAAGTCCCGGTTCGCCGTCGAGGTCGAGCGGTACGCCGCCGGCTACGACGTCGGCACCGGGCGGTACGCGGCGCCCACCGGCGCGCGGGTGCTGTCGGTACGCTGCGCCGCCTTCGGCGAGCGGCGTCGGCTGGCCCCGCTGGCCGACCTGGTGCGGATCGCGGCCGGGCTGCCCCGGGACAGCTCCACCGCGGTCACCCGCCCGGTGGTCGAGGAGCGGCTGCGTCGCCTCGGGCAGCGGCTGGCCCGGGTCCGTCCGGAACCGCCGCCGCTCTCCGTCGACCTGCTACTGACCCTGCTCGGGTACGCGGAGCCGCCCGCTGCCGCGCACCCGTCGTCCGGTCCGGCGGACCTGACCACGGACGCTCCGGTGCTCGACGCGGAGGCGATCCCGAGCGCGGTGGCCGACCTGCTCAGCGCCCTGGCCCGGGAGGCGCCGCTGCTGATCGTGGTCGACGACCTGCACGACGCCCTCCCGGACACCGTCGAGGTGCTCGGCGAGACGCTGTCCCGGCTCACCGGTCCGGTACTGGTGCTGCTGCTCGGCCGACCCGAGCTGGTGCGTACCGCCGGGGTGCTGACCGGGGTGGCCGACGCCGAGGTGCACCCGTTGCCGCCGCTGCGCGGCGCCGACGCGGCCCGGCTGCTCACCTCGTACCTCGGCGGTGGGCGGCTGCCGCAACCCGACGTGGACCGGCTGCTGGCCACCGCTCAGGGCAACCCGTTCTACCTGGCCGAGCTGGTCACCCTGCTGATCGAGCGGGGCGCGCTGACCCGGACCGGTCCGTCGGCCGACGCCGACGCCGCCGGCGACGGCGCGGACTGGCGGCTGGCACCCGGCTCGTTGAGCAGCCGGCTGCTCTCCCGGGACCTGGCCGCGGTGCTGGCCGCCCGGATCGACGCGTTGCCGGCCGACGCCCGGTCGGTGCTGCGTGACGCCGCCGTGGTCGGCGACGTGGTACCGGACGGCACCCTGGAGTCGTTGCGGGACCGGCGGGACGGCCGGCCGGCGGCGGTGGTGGCGGTCGAGCTCGACCGGGCCGTCGAGGAGTTGCTGCAGCGCCGCATGCTGCACCGGACCCGGGTCGGTTTCGCCTTTCCGACCCCGCTGATGCGGGAGGCGGCCTATGCCGGGATCGGCAAGGCCGACCTGGCGGAACGGCACGCGTGCCTGGCCCGGTGGGCGGCCGGGGCCGAAGCGCCGAATGCGGTCGGCACCGGCCCGGCGAGCGGTGGGCCGGGCGGGATGAGCCCGGCGCTGCGGGACGTGTTCGTCGCCGAGCACGTCGAACGGGCCGTCGGCCTGGCCGAGGCGGTCGGGCTGCGCCCGGACTCGGCGGCCCGCGCCGTCGGGCCGCTGGGGGTCGCGGCGCTGGGCCGGGCGGCCCGCCGGTCGATCGCGGTCGGTGAACCGGAGCTGGCCGTGGAGTACGCCGAGCGGGCGTCCGTGCTCGGCGGGGACGCGGTGCCGAAGGCCGACCGGCTGGTCTACGCCCGGGCGCTGCTGCAGACCGGCCGCCCGGCCGAGGCGCTGGCCACCGCTGAGAAGGTGCTCGCCAACGCCGGTGAGGACGCGGCTGCCCGGGCCGGTGCTCTGCTGGTGTCCGGTCGGGCCCACCGGGCGGTGGGCGACGCCGCCCGTGCGGTGGCGGTGTGGCGTGAGGCGTTGCAGGTGGCCACCGACGTCGGGCTGCCCGCCGAGCGGGCGGAGGCGATGCGCCGACTCGGGATGGCCGACTTCCTGGCCGGCCGGCTCAGCCGGGCGAGCAGCCGATTCGCTGCGGCGTACCAGGTGAACCTGGCAGCTGGCGACCGGCGTGGGCAGGCCTGGTCGTTGCAGAGCCTGGCGTGGGTGACCACGATGCGCGGCGACTTCGCCGGCGCCGACGCGGTGCTGAACCGGGCGGCGCGGCTGTTCGTCGAGCTGGACGACCCGGTGGGGCGGGCCTGGCTGCGGGGCACCACCGCGTTCGCCCGGCTGCTCTCCGGCCGGTTGGCCGACGCCCGCCGGTTGGCCCGGGTTTTCCTGCCGTTCGGCGAGCGGGTGGGGGAGGCGTGGGCGGTCGGCACGCTCCGGGCGGTGGAGGCGTTCGCCGCGGCCGAGTTGGGTGAGTTGGCCGAGGCGGACCAGTCGGCGCGGCGCGCGTACCGGGATTTCGACAGCGCGGCCGACGACTGGGGTCGGGGCTTCGCGTTGCTGGCGCGGGGGGTGGTGGCGCGCGGGCTCGGCCAGTGGGAACACGCCGCCGATCTGCTCTCCGACGCGCTCGCCCAGGGCGAGCGAATCGATCACCCGTTGCTGATCGGGATGGCCGGGACGCTGCGCGGCTTCGTCGCCCTGCAATGCGGTGACGTGGCCGGTGCCGAGCGGTTGGCGCAGTCGGTGCTGACGTCGGTCGAACCGCACAACCCGTTGGCCGCCGTCCAGGTGGCGCCACGGGTGCTGCTCGCGTCGGCGCGGCTCGCAGCGGGTGACCCGCCGACCGCGGTCGGGTTGCTGGCACCGGTCGCGACCGCGATGGACAGCCCGGCGGTGTTGTTCTCCCGGCGTCAGACGTTGGCCCGGTACGCGGCGGCGCTGCTCGCCGACGGGCAGCCGGAGCCGGCGCTGCACTGGGCCCGGCGGGCGTTGGACTCGCCGGCGGAGGACGTCCGCAGTCAGGTCGTCGGGTTCGGTGTGTTGGCCTCCGCGCTCGCCGCCAACGGCGAGCAGGTCGCGGCACGGCAGGCAGCTGACCGGGCGGTCAGTCTCGCGTACGGCACCGAGCAGGTCAGCGAGCGGGCGCCCGCCGAGGCGATCAGGTCCGCTGTGGATGACGGTGGCCTGGTCGGTGGGGTGGATCATGGCGGACCCGGGGATGCCGGCCGGGCGGCGCGCTCGCTAGCCTGACTCCCACTGTGCTCCATCCTGGGCGCACTGTGGCCGGAGGAACCCGATGAAGCTGCCCCGTTCGGTATCCGGATGGACTGTCGCCGTGTTCGGGGCGATGGCCCTGCTGCTGGGCGCGGTCGGCCTGGCTCAGCCCGATGTCCTGCTCGTACTGCTCGGCTTCGACACGCTGCCCACCGGGGAGCGGGCGGCCGGCGACTACACCCGTACCTTCATGACGGCGTCGTCGATGGCCTCGTTCAACATGGGCGTCTACTACCTGTTGGCGTCGGTCACCGACTGGCGACCGTTCTTCCTGTTCTCGGTGATCTTCCGGCTGGTCACCACGGTGGTCTTCACCGTGGTCGTAGTCGCCGAGGTGGCTCCGGTGCGGTTCGTCGGGGTGGCCGCCTGGGAAGGGCTGGGCGCGGTGGTGACCGGGGTGGCGTTGCTGACCGAACGTCGCCGCCGGGTCGGCGTACCGTCGCCCGGCACCGGCCGGTCGGCTGGCGACGGCTGACCCGGGGGCCCGGGGTCGCCCCGGCTGTCCGGGGTCTTGGGTACCGTTTACCGTGTGAACGACAGACTGCCGAGCGCGCTGCCGTTCCCCACAGTGCCTGGACTGTCAGATTTGTCAGTCTTCGCCAGAGGCGGCTACGCCACCGTCTATCGCGCGGTCCAGGAGTCGGTCGGCCGGGAGGTCGCCGTCAAGGTGGAGAACCGGGCTCTGGACAACGAGCGGGACCAGCGCCGGTTCATGCGGGAGGCGCGTGCCGCCGGGCGGATGTCGTCCCATCCGCACGTGGTGGACCTCTTCGACGTCGGCGTCACCGGGGATCTCCATCCGTACCTGATCATGGAGATGTGCGACGGCTCGTACGCCGACCGGATGCGCACCTCCCCGCTGGACGCCTTCGAGGCCCGTGACGTCGGGGTCAAGATCGCGGACGCGCTCGCCGACGCCCACCATCTCGGCGTCCTGCACCGCGACGTCAAACCGGCCAACATCCTCTACTCCCGGTTCAACGAGCCGGCCCTGGCCGACTTCGGCCTGGCCGTGCTGGTCGAGCACCGCGACGCCTCGGTCACCCTGGAGGTGCTGACCCCGGCGTACGCGCCACCCGAGTCGTTCCAGCACCGTCCGCCGTCGGCCGCCGCCGACGTCTACGCGCTCTGCGCCACCCTGTACGCCATCATGCGCGGCAAGCCGCCACGCTGGGACGACGAGCGCAACCCGAGCCTGGTGGCTCTCCTGGAGATGTTCGACCGGCCGCTGCCGGACCTGCCCGGGGTCAACCCGGCGCTGACCGATGTACTACGCCAGGGAATGGCGAACGATCCCGCTGCCCGGCCTCCGGCGGTCGTGCTGCGGGACATGCTGGCGGCGGTACCGCTCGGTCAGCACTGGAGCCCGGCTGCCCCGCACCGGCCGCCGTTTTCAATCGCCCCGGTCTCCGGTGGGCCACCGTCCGGGTCGAGCAGCTGGGCCGACCCGACGACCCCGGTGCCGTCCCGGCCGGAACGCAACCCGTCCTGGAGCGTTCCGGTGCCACCTCCGCCGGAGCCGGGCCAGGTGCCCGGGCAACGACCCGGCCCGCCCGGCCCGCCGCCGTCGGCTGCCGGCCCGTCGTCCGGCCCGTCGTCCGGCCCGTCGTCCGGCCCGTCGTCCGGCCCGTCGTCCGGCCCGTCGTCCGGCCCGTCGTCCGGCCCGTCGTCCGGCCGAACGGGTACCTCGCCCGACAACGCTGTCCGTTCCTGGCTGCGGACCCTCGCCGGCGGGCTCGGCCTGCTGGTGCTGCTCGCGATGACCAGCCTGGGCACCTGGATCGTCGCCAAGGGCTCCGGTCCCACCACGTTTCCCCCGATCACCGGAGCCGACCAGCGGACGACCGGTGCGGTGGCCAGTGAGAGCCCTGCCAGCGACCCCACCAGCGGCGGTCCGGCGGGCGCGGTGCTGCCGAACTGCCACCTGACGCTGCGACCGGAGCTGCGCTGTCCGGACGATCTTGAATGCTTCAACGGCCGGGTATCGAACTCTCCGCGTACCCTGACCGCGACCGCCTGCACCGGCCGGCACACCTGGGAGATGTTCGCGGTCGGTGAGCTGCCGACCCGGTTGCGGGCTGCCGACCATGCCACGATCCGGTCCGACCCGGCCATCGCCGAGGCCTGCGGGGCGGAGAGCTTCCGGCTGTTCACCCTGCGGATGGACGCCCACGACTGGCAGTACGCGGTGCTGCTGCCGGATCCGGCGGACCTCGCCGCCGGCGACCACCGGTACCAGTGCCTGGCGGGCAAGGGGCCCGGCCAACTGTTCGGCCCGACCCTGGCCGCCCGGTAACCGACATCCGGCGCAAGTCCGGGCTGTCCGACTTTCCACCCGGGGCGTCCGTTTCGTTGATTCGCGGGCGGTATCTCGTATTTTCCGGACGGTCCGACCCTGCCGCAGTGGTTCGTGCTCTGCGGCTGGACGCTGGCCGGCTGCCTGCTGGCACTGCTGACCCGCAACCGTCCGTCGGCCCGTACCCGGTCGACGACCCCGCCGAGTACGGAGATCGCCTGATCCGGCCCGTTACGAAGATCCGCTGAAGCCCTCAGTACGAAGATCACCGGATCCGGCGCGGCGCAACTCGGCGGTGCCGGGTATTGCCGGGAACCACTACATTGAGCGGAGCCGGCAATGTGGACGGCTGCCCGACACGCAATCGATCCTGACTGTCGCAGTCGTGAGGTTGCCATGACTGATAGATCCACCAAGTCACGCACGTACGTCGACCACCGTACCCGGCAGACTATGACCACGCTGGCGGTTGCCGCGACCTTGGTGCTGGTCGCCCTCGTCGCCTGTGAGGACAACCAGCCGCCGGACCGGCCGACCGTGCGGGATCTCCGGGAGGCCTCGACCATCAGCGACCAGACCGAGCTGCGCATCGGCGTCAATATCGACATTCCGCTGATGTCGTATCGGCGCAACAACTCCTACCACGGTTTCGACATCGAGATAGCCCGCTACATCGCCGACTCACTCGGCTTCGGCGACCAGAGCATCACGTGGGTGCCGCTGGACACCGAGGACCGGATCGAGAAGCTGCGCAGCGGCGAGGTCGACATCGTGGTGGCCAGCTTCTCCATCACCGAGGAACGGGAGAAGCGGGTCGGGTTCGCCGGCCCGTACCTGATCACCACACCCGAGGTGCTGGTCGCCACCGAGTTCGTCGACGAGATCACCACGATCACCGATCTGAACGACGAGGAGTACACCGTCTGCGTCGCCGGTGGCTCCACCACCGAGGCAATGCTCAGGGAACGGGGGATCCCGCACCAGCAGGCCGACAATCCGGCCGCCTGCCGGGACGGCGTCCTGGCCGGCGACTTCCATGCGATGGTCTCCGACGAGACGATCCTCGCCGGACTCCGTTCGGAGAACCCCGACGAACTCGCCATCGTCGACATGCCGTTCGGCGTCGAGGAGGAGTTGGGCATCGGGGTGCCGGTCGAGGACGAGAACCTTCGCGACCTGGTCAGCTACTTCCTGGACAAGAGCTATCAACGGGACCAACGGGACGAAGCGAACGCCTGGGAGACGGCGTACAACAACCATCTGGGGCGGTGGCTCGGCGAGGCCAGCCAGCCCCGACCGGACGGCGCGCCCGACCTCGTCGACCACGACGACAAGAACCGGCGGTGACCGCCGCCGAGCGCCCGGTCGACGAGGCGGACCGGCGGAACCGGGCGGCGCAGCAGTTCTGGAGCGTGGTGGTCGGCGCTCCGGCGATCATTTCGGTGCTCCGGCTGGTCGTCGAGGCCGGCGGCGAGCTCCAGACCACCCTGCTGCTGGCCGCCAACGTCAACCCGGTGAACCTGGTCGCCGCCTTCGTCAGCACGGCGAGCCGGGTGGTCTCCGGTGCGATGATGGCCCTGTTCGCGATCAGCGCGGTGCTGACCGTCAGCGTCAACAACGACCAGCGGCGGTGGGCGCGACGACGACCGCCGTTGCTGGTCCGCTGGATGCGGGTGGTGCCCGTCTGGTTCCTGATCGTCACCCTGCTGGTCGCCGTCGTGACCTGGAAGATCCTCTATCTGCCGCTGCTGCTGCCGGCGATCGCGGCCACCGCCCAGCTGCGCACCCGTACGGCGGACGAACGCGGCACGGCCGGGGACCCGCCGGACGGTGGCCGGACGAACCGGCTGACCCTGTTCGTCCTGCTGCTGATCGGCTACTACGGCCTGCTGGCGCCGACCCTGGCCGAGGCGGCGGTCACCGGTGAGTGGTTCGTGGCGCTGATCCTGGGCGCTCCACCGCTACTGGCTCTCGTCGTGACCGGCCCGGTGCTGCCCGGCACGGTGCACCTGCTGGTCGCGACCGGCCAGCTCACCGTCATGATCGCGCTGGCTTGGACGTCGTACTCGGTGGCCACCGCACCGGTGCTGCCCAGTACGGTGACCACCGTCGCGGTGTCGGGCGGGGAGACCGAGCACATCCGGGGCAGCGTGATCGCGGTCGACGACGCGAGCGTGGCCATCCTGCAGGAACAGGGCGGTGTCCGGTACGTGCCGACCGACGACGTGGAGGCGCAGGTGCTCTGCCCGAGCGAGGCGGACCTGCCGCGCTACCGCCTCTGGGTGCACGGGTTCCACGTCGAGGACTCGCTGCTGCAGGCGTTGGGGCGGGAGGTCCGACCGGTCACCCCGGTGGACGCGGTCTGCCGGGCGACCGCCTCGGTGAGGTGAGCCAACCGTTGCCCCGTCCGGGGCGGATCTGCCGCAGGTCCCCGGGCAGATCCGCCGCCGGGTCACACCCGGGCGCGCCTGGCGAGCCGCTCGGGGTCGAGGATGATGATGCTCTTGCCGTCGAGCCGCAGCCAGCCCCGGGAGGCGAAGTCGGCCAGCGCCTTGTTGACCGTCTCCCGGGAGGCCCCGACCAGCTGGGCGATCTCCTCCTGGGTGAGATCGTGGGTCACCCGCAGCACCCCGCCGTCGCGGGTGCCGAACCGGCCGGCCATCTGCAGCAGATTCTTGGCTACCCGCCCCGGTACATCGGTGAAGATCAGGTCGGCGAGGGCGTCGTTGGTCCGGCGCAGCCGTCGGGCAAGCACCCGCAGCAGCTGCTCGGCGATCTCCGGCCGATTGTTCAGCCAGGGCCGCAGCGCCTGCTTGCGCAGCCGGGCGAGGCGGGTGTCGGTGACGGCGGTCGCGGTGGCGGTACGCGGCCCGGGGTCGAAGAGCGACAGCTCGCCGACCATGTCCGACGGGCCCATCACGGCGATCAGGTTCTGCCGTCCGTCTGCGGCCCGCCGGCCGACCTTGATCTTGCCGGTGAGCACGATGTACAGGCTGTCACCCGGCTCACCCTCGTTGAAGACGACCTCGCCCTTGCGGGCGTCGATCGTCTCCATCTCCTTGGCGAGTGCCTCCGCGGCCTCCGGGTCCACGCCCTGGAAGATCCCGCTACGAGCCAGCACCTCGTCCATCGCGCACCTCCGCCTGCGCGGCGTCCGTTCCCCGGCACCCCAGCCGTGACCAGCCGCGCGCAGTCAGTCTAGGTGCACTCCGCCCCTGGCCGGATGCGCACCCTCCGAATCTTGATCCAGGAGCGTAACCCAACAGGGTGGATCCGTCGTTAATATGCGGCACCGTGCACGCCGACCGGTCAGCGCCGTGCGACCGGCGGACGCCGTATCGTCGACCGGTGTCTCCCGATGTCGCCCGCCCATGGTTCACCACCCGCACCGAGGACGGCCGGACCCTGCCGTACGCCTGCTGGGCGCTCACCGAGCCGCTGCTGACCATCAGCTCCGCTCCGCTCGGCGGCGGGATCGGACTGCGCTGGTGGGTGATCAACGCGACCGTGCCGATGTCGTACCGCCGCGACGACCCCGACACCCACCTCGTCGGTCTGGCCGAGCAAGCCGACCTGCGCGGACCCGGCGTCGGCCTGCTAACCGGGGTGGACGTGCGTCGGATGGTGACCCGCGACGAGGCCGGCGTGCAGGTGTGGGCGACCGTCGGGCTCGGCACCCCGGTGCTGGCCGCCGCACCCAGGACCGCCGGGCCACCGCCGGAGCAGGTCGGGACGATCAACATCGTCGCAGCGCTTCCGGTACGGCTCGGTGAGGCCGCCCTGGTGAACGCGGTCGCCACCATCACCGAGGCGAAGACCCAGGCGCTGGTCGAGCTCGGACTGCGGGCCACCGGCACAGCGACCGACGCGGTGGTGGTGCTCTGCCCGCCCGACGGGCCGGAGCAGCGGTACGGCGGTCCACGGTCGACCTGGGGCGGGCGGCTCGCCCGGGTAGCGCACGCGGCGGTACGTGGTGGCACCGCCCAGCGTGGTGGCACCGCCCAGGGTGGTGGCACTGCCCAGGGCGGTGGCGCGCCGGACCCGCAAGGACGGCAAATCGGACACGGGGACAAACCAGCCGGACGGTTGTCGTCGCCGGAGACTCCCGGCCGGTAGGGTCACGCCAGTGAGTGACGCCCAGCGTGCCGCCCGGGGGCGCCGGCGGCAGGAGCCCGCCGCAGGCCGACCCGTTCTGTCGATCGTCGTGCTGACCGCCGTTCTGCTCGGTGCCGTGCTGGTCGGCATCGTCGCGCTCGGTGGGATCAACCGGTCCGGATCCGAACCGCAGTGGCAGTCCGCTGCGTCGCCGACCGCCACCGCGTCGCCGGAGCCGCAGGAGATCTCGATGTCGGCTACCGGTGACATCGTGCTCGGCAACGCCCCCGACCGCCTGCCGCCCGACGGCGGTGCCGGCTTCTTCGACTCGGTTTCCGAGGCACTCGCCGCCGACCTGGTGATGGGCAACCTGGAGGAGCCGCTGACGGTCGACACCGGGACTGGCAAGTGCGCCCCGGACGCCACCCAGTGCCACCAGTTCCGGGCCCCACCCGAGTACGCGGCCCACCTGCGTGACGCCGGGTTCATGCTGCTCAACCAGGCCAACAACCACGGGTACGACTACGGCGAGGCCGGATACCGCAACACCCAGCAGACGCTGGAGGAGCACGGTCTGCGGCACACCGGCGCGCTCGATCAGATCACCGTGCTGGACGTCGAGGGGGTCAGCGTCGCGGTGGCCGGCTTCTCCTCGTATTCTCCGCCGAACAACAGCCTGATCAACCTGGACGCCGCGGCGGAGGTGGTCCGGCGCGCCGACGAGCAGGCCGACCTGGTCGTCGTGCAGGTCCACATGGGTGCCGAGGGAGCGGAGATGACCCGGGTCACCCCGGGCACGGAGCTGTTCGCCGGAGAGAACCGCGGTGATCCGATGGCCTTCGGGCGGGCGATGATCGACGCCGGGGCGGACCTGATCGTCGGCCACGGCCCGCACGTGCTGCGCGGCATGGAGTTCTACCAGGGCCGGCTGATCGCGTACAGCCTCGGGAACTTCGCCGGTGGCGGCGGTACGCTGAACAACACCGGCCGGCTGGGCTGGGGCGGGGTGCTGAAGGTGACCCTCGACCCGGACGGCGACTGGGTCGACGGTGAGTTTGTCGCCACGTACATGAACGGCAACGGTCTGCCCGTTGTCGACGAGCAACGCCGAGGGCTCGACCTGGTCCGGGAGTTGAGCGGGTTGGACTTTCCGCAGACCGGCGCCGAGTTCGACGATGACGGCACCATCTCGCCACCGTCGGACTGACCCGCCGACGTAGGCTGGCCGGTGTGACACCGCCAGCCCCCCGAGCCGCGACCGCCCCGGCTGCGGCCACCGCAACTGCGGCCGCCGGGCCTGCGGCAGCCCGGGCCGTGCGTACCGAGACCGACCTGGGGCGTAAACGTCGTGCCCGGCGGATGGCGAGACTGCTGGCGCAGACCCATCCGGACGCGCACTGCGAGCTCGACCACGACGGCCCGCTGCAGTTGGCGGTCGCCACCATCTTGTCCGCGCAGTGCACCGACAAGCGGGTCAACGAGGTCACCCCGAAGCTGTTCGCCCGCTACCCGACGGCCGCCGACTACGCCGCCGCCGACCGGGCCGAGCTGGAGGAGCTGATCCGGCCGACCGGGTTCTTCCGCAACAAGGCCGGCTCGCTGATCCGGCTCGGCCAGGCATTGACCGAGCGGTACGCCGGCGCGGTACCGCGCCGGCTGCCGCAGCTGGTCGAGCTGCCCGGGATCGGCCGCAAGACCGCGAACGTCATCCTCGGCAACGCGTTCGACGTCCCTGGCATCACCGTCGACACGCATTTCCAACGGCTGGTCCGCCGCTGGGCGTGGACCGACGAGTCCGACCCGGTGAAGATCGAACACGCGGTCGGCGCGTTGATTGAGCGCCGGGACTGGACGATGCTGTCCCACCGGGTGATCTTCCACGGCCGACGGGTCTGCCACGCCCGTAAACCGGCCTGCGGCGCATGTGCGCTAGCCCCGCTGTGCCCGGCGTACGGCACCGGTCCGACCGCCGCTGCCGAGGCGGTGAAGCTGCTCAAGGGTCCCCGCGCGAGGGAGCTGGCCGAGCAGGCCGGAATACCCGCCGACCTGGTGCCGGCGGCGGCCGTCACCGCCGAGGTGCCATGAGCGCCGGCCGCCCGTCGGGGCCTGGCCGTCAGCCCGGGCGTCGCCGTCGGCCGGGGCTAGGTCGCCGGCTCAGGCCGGGGCCGTTGTTCGCCGCCGCCCTGATGCCGTTGCTGCTGGCGGCGTCCGGTTGCACCACCGGCCCGGGTGCCGGGACGGGCGACGCTGCCGGAGCGTCCGGACCGGTCCCGTTCGCCGACTGCGCCGGCCTGACCGCACCGCCCGCTGCGGCCGCCGCCGCGCCGCAACCGTCGACCGACGTCGGTACGCCGGGCGGCGGCACCCCGCTGCCCGACATCAGCCTGGCCTGCTTCGCCGACGGGACGGTCGTTGACATCGCGGCGGTACGCGGACCCGCCGTGATCAACTTCTGGGGCTCCTGGTGCCAGCCCTGCCGCAAGGAGTTGCCGGCGCTGCAACGCCTTGCCGACCGTACCGCCGGGCAGTTGCACCTGATCGGCGTCAACACCTACGACGACCGAGATCCCGCCGTCGCCGTCGCCGAGGATCTGGGGCTGCGGTTCCCGAGCCTGGTCGACCGGGAGCGGCAGCTGCTGCTGGCGGTCGAGCGGGTCGGCCTGCCACTGACCCTGTTCGTCGACGGAGACGGGGAGATCCGTCGGACGTACGAGGGTACGCTCGACGACGCCACGCTCGCCGACCTCGTCGAGCGCGAGTTGGGTCTGACGGTGGCCCCGTGACCCACCCACTGCCCTCCGAACCGTTGCCGGCCTGGTGGCAGCCGCTGCTCACCCGGGTGCGCTCCGCCCGTACCGCCGATTTCACCCGGGTGGCGACCCCGGCCCGGGGTGGTCGGCCAAGCGCGGTGCTGGTCCTGCTCGGCGAGCATCGGCCGGGTGAGCCCGACGTGCTGCTGCTGCAGCGGGCCGCGACCATGCGTAACCATGCCGGGCAGCCCGCGTTCCCGGGTGGCGCGGCCGACCCGGGCGACCGGGACGCGCGGGCGACCGCGTTACGGGAGGCCGAAGAAGAGGTCGGGCTGGATCCGGGCAGCGTCACCGTGCTCGCCCAACTGCCGCGGCTGTGGATACCGGTGAGTGGCTTCGTGGTCACCCCGGTGCTCGGCTGGTGGCATCGGCCACATCCGGTGCATCCCCGACAACCGGAAGAAGTGGCACATGTCACTCGATTGCCGGTTGATGAGCTGGTGGACCCGGACAACCGACTCCAGGTACGCCACCCGAGCGGCTGGGTGTCACCTGCGTTCCAGGTGCGCGGCATGCTCGTCTGGGGATTCACCGCCGGGGTGCTGTCCGCACTGCTGGACATGGCCGGTTGGGCCGGTGCCTGGCCGACCGGTCGGATCATTGACCTGCCGCCCGAGCCGTCGCCCGGTGGCGATCCGTCGGCCGCCGGTCTGCCCGACACGCTCGGTGACCGGGCCAGCGGCGATGCGGCAACTGTGGACGGCTCCGCCGGCCTGCCGGGCTGACCGCCGGCCGCCACGTCCGTCTGCGGCCGGGCCGCTCGCCCGGTGCCCGTAGTCTTGACGGGTGTCCGCCGTCGACGTCGTGCTGCTGCTGCTTATGTTGGTCTTCGCGATCAGCGGTTACCGCCAGGGGTTCCTGATCGGGGTGCTGTCCTTCGCCGGGTTCATCGGCGGCGCACTGGTCGGTCTGCAGCTCGGGCCGCTGCTGGCTGAACAGTTCGTCGACACTGTGGCCCGGGTCGTGGTGTCACTGGTCGCAGTGTTCGGCCTCGCCGTCCTCGGCCAGGCACTGGCCGGCTGGGCCGGCTCCCGGCTGCGGCACGCCATCACCAGCCCGGTGGGGCGCCGGGCCGACGACCTCGGCGGGGCGGCGATCTCGCTGGTGGCGGTGCTGCTCGTGGCCTGGCTCGTCGCGGTGCCGCTGGGCTCCTCCGCGATGCCCGGCCTGGCCGGGGCGGTACGCAACAGCGCCCTGCTCAACGGCATCGACCGGGTGATGCCACCGCAGGCGCAGGCGTTGTCCAACGCGCTGCGGGACACCGTCGACACCCGCGGCTTCCCGGACGTCTTCGGCGGGCTCACCCCGACCCGGGTCCGCGAGGTACCGGCCCCGGACCCGGCGCTGGCCGGTTCCGAGGTGGTGGCGAACGCCCAGCGGTCGGTGGTCAAGGTGCTCGGCTCCGCGCCCCGCTGCTCCCGCCGGATCGAAGGCTCCGGGTTCGTCTACGCCGAGGACCGGGTGATGACCAACGCGCACGTGGTCGCCGGTACGCAGACCGTGGCGGTGGAGGTTCTGGGCGAGCGGCACAACGGCCGAGTGGTGGTCTACGACCCGGAGCGGGACCTGGCGGTCATCTACGTGCCGAACCTGCCGGCTCCGGTGATGCCGTTCGCCGACCGTCCGGCCCCGTCCGGTGCCGACGCGATCGTGCTCGGCTTCCCGCTGGACGGGCCGTACGATGCGCAGTCCGCCCGGGTCCGCGACGTCGGACCGATTACCGGCCCGAACATCTACGATGACGGTGAGGTCCTCCGCGAGGTCTACACGATCCGTGCGTTGGTCCGGTCCGGCAATTCCGGTGGCCCGCTGGTCGCGGCCAACGGACTCGTGCTCGGGGTGATCTTCGCGGCGGCGGCGGACGACCCGAACACCGGATTCGCGGTCACCGCCGAGGAGGCGTCGTCGGTGGCGGTTCTGGGAGTACGGAGCACCCGCCGGACCGCCACCGGGGAGTGTGCCTGACGTCGCTGCGGGCAGCCACCGTCGTCATCCGCATCCGCCGGGCCAGCCAGCTGCCGACGACCGCCGTGACCAGCAGCAGACCGCTGCCGAGCAGCCCCTGGCCGCCGCCTTCACTGCGCTGTCCGCTGATCGGCCCGATCGCCCATCCGGCTCCTTGGTCGCCGGTGTCCTGACCGCCCATCCGGGTCGAGCCGCCGGCCAACGTCGGCGCTGCGGACTCCAGACCGGGAGCTGGGCCGAAGCCGACCACACCCGGAGTCCGGTTGTCGTCGAGCGGATTGCGCGGCACCTCGTCGACCCCGTCGGTCAGCGCGGCCACCGGATCGACCAGGCCGAAGCCGTAGCGATCGTCCCGGCCCGGCGCGCCCATGTCGCGGGCGGTCTCGATGAGCCGGGTGACCACCGTGCCCGCCGACATCTCCGGGAACCGGGACCGGATCAGTGCTGCTGTCGCGGCCACCAGCGGAGCGGCGAAGCTGGTGCCCTGCACCTGCCAGTAGCCGTCCGGTCGGGCGCCGACCAGCCCGGTGGCGGGTGCGGCGAGGACCGTCTCCGGCCCGGTGATCGAACCGGCCCACAGTTGCTCGCCACCCCGGTCCATCCCGGCGACGGCGACGACGCCTGGCTCCCGGGCTGGATACCAGACCCGCGACGTGCCGTTGGCCGAGATGTTGCCGGTGCAGGCGACCACCACGACGTCGCTGGCGAACGCGTAGTCCAGCGCGGCGGCCAGCGCCGGGCTGTCGCCGCTGCCGCCCAGCGACAGGTTGATCACCCGGGCCCCGTTGTCGACCGCCCAGCGGACCGCCTTGGCGACGACCAGCGCGTCGTCGTAGCGGTTCTCCTCGTCGAGCACCCGGACCGGCAGAATCCGGGCGTCCGGGGCGAGCCCGAGTACCCCGTCCTCGTCGTCGTCACGGCCGGCGATCAGCGCGGCGACGGTGGTGCCGTGCCCGACCGGGTCGGACCAGCCGTCACCGTCGTCGACGAAGTCGATCCCGGGTAGTACCTGGCCAGCGAGGTCGATGTGGCTGGCGTCCACCCCGGAATCGATCACCGCGACCGTGACCCCGGCGCCAGTGGCGTACTGCCAGGCGGTGGTCGCCGACAATTCCCGCAACTGCCACTGTTCGTCCCGGATCGGGTCGTACCGGGCGGGAAGCGCGGCGCTCGCCGCGGCAGCGGAGCCCGTGCCGGTGCGTACCGGCTCGGGCCCGGGCGGCGCGGCCGGGCCGCTGACTGCGGTCACCAGGACCAGCACCGCCCCGACGAGCCAACGGGCGGCGCTGCGTGGATGGCGCGGCAACGACGTCACAATCTGGCCTTCTCACCCCAGCAGACACTTGCTGCACGGAGGTTACCGCGATTCTGCACTGTCAGAAGCAGTCTTGGGGGAAGCCGATAGCCGGTTCGCGACGCCGGTGGGCCCAGTCGGATCGGCCGCCGGCAGGTACGCCAGTTGCACCAGACGGATGCCGTCCCGGCGGGTGACCAGCCGACCTCGGCCGGGCGGTAGCGGCTCTGCGCGGACCCCGCCGACAAGTTGCCCCTCGTCGGGGTCGCCGGAGAGCACCAGGCCCGCGGCGGACGACTCGCGCAACTGCTGGACGAAGGGCTCGTACAGAGCCCGCCCGGCACCCCCGACGCGGCGGGCGAGCACCAGGTGCAGGCCGACGTCCCGGGCGTGCACCAGGTACCCCAACAGCGGTTGGATCGGGTTCACCGACCCGGCCGCGACCAGATCGTAGTCATCGACCAGGACGAACAGCTCGGGTCCGGTCCACCAGGAGCGGCCGGCCAACTGAGCGGCGGTGAGGTCCGGTCCGGGCAGCCGCCGACGTAGATGATCTGCGGCCGAGTCGATCAGGTCGGCGGTATGCGACGCGTTGCCGCCGTAGCCGATCAGGTGGTCGGAGTCCACCGCGCCGAGCAGGCTGCGGCGGTAGTCGACGATGATCAACCGGGCCTGCTCCGGGGCGAACCGACCGGCGACGGTGGTGGCGAGGGCGCGCAGGAAACTTGACTTGCCGGACTCCGCTTCGCCGAACAGCAGCAGGTGCGGATCAGCGGCGAAGTCGATCGACACCGGTCGCAGGTCCGACTCGGCCAGCCCGACCTGCAGCCGGAGCCCGGCCGTGCCGGTGCGGTCCAACGCGGCGTACGGCACCAGGCCCGGGAGCAGCCGGACCGGCGGTGCCGCCGGCCCTGCCCAGCCGTCGGCGATGGCATCGACCAGTGCGGCGGTGTCGGCCACCGCGGCGAGGAAGTGCAGGCCGTCGCTGGTGATCCCGCGGCCCGGCGACCCCGGTGGCACGTTGGCGGCCGACCGGTGCGACACCAGCGAATCGATCGGGTCACCGAGTCGCAGCTCCAGCCGGGAGCCGAACAGATCCCGCAGCGCCGGCCGGAAGTCAGCCCAGCGGGGTGCCGAGGCGACCAGATGCACCCCGTACGACAGGCCACGGGTGGCCAGGTCGGTGATCGACGGTTCCAGGTCGTCGTACTCGCCGCGCAGGGTGGTCCAGCCGTCGACGACCAGGAAGACGTCACCGTACGGGTCGTCCGGCGTACTGCCGGTGGCGGTCCCGGTCCCGGTCGCGCGGCGGGCGCGGTACGCGGCCATCGACTCCACCCCGTCCCGGGCGAACCGCCGCTCCCGGCTCGCGAGCAGGTCGGTGACCTCGGCGACGGTACGCCGTACCGTTGCCGGCTCGGTGCGGACCGTCACTCCGCCGACGTGTGGCAGGTCCCGCAGCCCGGCCAACGCCCCGCCGCCAAAGTCGAGGCAGTACACCTGCACCTCGGCCGGCGAACGGCTCAGCGCCAGGGCGCAGATCAATGTCCGGATCAGCTGGGACTTTCCGCTCTGCGGTGCGCCGACCACCGCGACGTGCCCGGCCGCCCCGTCCAGGTCCAGCCACAAGGGATCCCGGCGCTGCTCGTACGGCTTGTCGACCGCGGCGACGGCCACCCGCAGCTGTTCCGACCGGTCCGGGTCGGCCACGGCCGGGCCCCGACCGGGCACCAGCCGCACCGGACCGAGCAGGTCATCCAGCTGGGGCGGCTCGCCCAGCGGCGGCAGCCAGACCCGGTGCGCCGGTGGACCGTTCCGGGCCAGCCGGTCGACGCTCACCTCGAGCAGGCTGGCCCCGGTGCCCGACGTGCCGGGCGCGGCCGACGGTTCGGGCCGGGTGGCGGCCGCCGGCACCGGGTGCGTCCGGAAGCCGTACAGCATGGGCGTCGAGCGGGGACCACCGGCCCGGCGCGGGGCCGGTCGGCGGTACGGCCCGGAGACGTAGGCGGCCCGGAACCGGACCGGTGCCCCGGTGCCGTACCGCAGGAAACCGTGACCCGGCTCGCGGGGCAGGTGGTACGCGTCCGGTACCCCGAGGACCGCCCGCGACTCCAGCGCCGAGAAGGTCCGCAGCCCGATCTGGTACGCCAGATGGGTGTCCAGTCCGCGTAACCGGCCCTCGTCCACCCGTTGCGAGGCGAGCACCAGGTGCATCCCCAGGGACCGTCCGACCCGGCCGATCTGCAGGAAGATGTCGATGAAGTCGGGCTTGGCGGTGAGCAGTTCGGTGAACTCGTCGCAGACGATCACCAGTGACGGCAGCGGCGGCAGGGTCTCGTCGGTCGGCTGTACCCGCAGGTAGTCCTGTCGGCTGGCCAGGTTGCCCGCCCGGCGCAGCAGCTGCTGGCGGCGGACCACCTCACCATGCAGCGCGTCGGCCATCCGGTCCACCAGCGGCAGCTCCTGCGCCAGGTTGGTGATCACCGCCGCGGTGTGCGGTAACCGGTCCAGCGCGGCGAACGTTGCTCCACCCTTGAAATCGATCAGGACGAGGTTCAACGACTCCGGCGGGTGGGTGAGAGCCAACCCGAGGACCAGCGTACGGAGCAGCTCCGACTTGCCGGAGCCGGTGGCACCGACCACCAGCCCGTGCGGCCCCATGCCGTGCAGCGCCGACTCCTTGAGATCGAGCTCGACCGGCTGCCCCTCGGCGGTGACCCCGAACGGGACCCGCAGGTGGCGGTCGACTGACGGGCTGCGGTCCGGTCCGGCCGTCGTCCACCAGCGGGCGCCGGCACCACCGCTGCCGAAGCCGAGCAGCTGGACCAGGTCCGCCTGGGCCACTGCGGCGGATCGGGCCGGCCCGCTGTTCGTCGCGAGCCGTAGCGGGGCGAGCTGGCGGGCGAGGGCCTCCGCTTCGACGACACCCAGCCCGTCGGCCGTCCCGGTGTCGATGGGCCCGGTCGACCCACGGATGACCAGCCGACCGGACGGGCCGACCGACAGCTCCACGGTGACCCGGTCGAGTATCCGGGGTGCCGGTACGCCCACCTGGACCACGGTGACGCCGTTTCCGCCGCCGTCGTTCGCTCCGGTCCTGTCGTTCGCTCCGGTCCCGTCGTTCGGCTGAGTGCCGTCGCACACCACCACGACGTGCGCGGGGGACATCGAGTCCAGCAGCCGAGCCAGCTCCGCTGCGCTGCCGGCGACCAACCGCAGCGGGCCGGTGGCGTCGGTGCGCTGCGGATGACCAGCGTGCGGTAGCCACTTGACCCACTCCCACCGGTCGCGGCGGTCGGCCGGCGCGTAGATCGCGATGCGCAGGTCGTCCGGGGCGTGCAGGACGGCCAGCTGGGCCAGCACCGCGCGTACCAGCGCGGCCGGTGCCCCGTCCGGGGCATCGCCGTCCGGCCGTCCGACGACGAAGATCCGGGCGACGTCACGCAGCCCGACCACGATCGGCAGCCCCGGCACCACCGAGTACGAGTCGATGAACCGTCGTAGCGCCGCAGCAGTGAGCGGCTCGATCTCGTCCACAGGCCGGTCGTCGGCCGGTGGCACGAGCGGGGTGGCGAGTGGGCGTGATCCGACCCCGACCCGTACGGTCGCGAAATCCCGGTCGTGCGGTCGGCGCTCCCAGACCCGGCTGCTCGCCGCCGTCGACCACAACCGATCGGGATCCGGGTACCGGTAGTTCAGTGCGGTCCGTTGCCGGTCCACGGTCCCCCGGACCTGGCCGCGTAGGCCGGCCAACTGCCGTAGGTAGCGACGCCGGGCCAGGTCGGTCGCGGACCGCGTGCCGGCACCGGGCGCGGAGTTCCAACTGGTCGCCAGCATGGCCAGCGTCGACACCCCGAACACCGCGGCCATCAGGTACGGGTAGACCCCGCCGTCGCGGCCCGGCAGCACTGCCATCGCCACCGATCCGCCGGCCATCGGCAGCAGGGCCAGCAGGCGTTGCCAGCGGCCGGAGTCCGGATCGGCGACCTGCGGAGGCGGGGGGATGCGGACCTCCCCGGCCGGGATCCCGGGTGCCGGACGACGCTCGGATCTGTTGAGGACGATGCCCGCCATCGCGTCAGCTAACACCTACGTAGAGTGTTCCGCAATGGACCGGCGGTGGATGGCGGTCGCCGGTCCGGCACCGGTCCGGCCGTCGCGGCGTCGAGGAGGGGCGATGAACGTGAGCCTGGCCAGGATCACCGTCTGCGGACCGCACCGCCGACTGGATCTCGCCCTGCCCGGACACGTGCCGGTCGCCGAGCTGCTGCCGGAACTGCTGCGGCACAACGGGGACGGGCTGGCCGACGACGGGGAACGGCACGGAGGCTGGGTGCTGCGTCGGGCGGACGGGGCGCCGGTGTCTGCCGGGCAGGCGCTGCGCCAGCAGGGGATCCGCGACGGCGACGTGCTGCATCTGGTGCCCGGGCGGACCTACTGGCCGGAGCCGGAGTACGACGACGTCGCCGAGGCGATTGCGGCCGCCGCCAGTCAGCAGGGCCGGACCTGGTCGGCCGCGACAACCAGAGGGTACGCGCTCGGCGCGGCCGGGCTGTGGCTCGGCGCGGGATGGCTGGTGCTGGTCGGGGCCGGCACCGGGACGGCCGAGCGGGCAAGGGTGGCGGTCCTCGTCGGGGCTGCGGTGCTCGCCGTCGGGGTACTGGCCGGACGGGTCTGGCGGGACGCGGCGGCCGGCGTCGTGCTCGGGGCCGGCTCGTTGCCGTACGCGTTCGCCGCCGGTCTGCTCGCTGCCGGCGACGGTGATCCGGTCGGGCTGCGTCCCGACGACTGGCCGACCGCTGCGGCCATGGCGACCGGGTTACTCGTGCTGCTGGGCACGGCGGTGACTGCCGGGGCCGCGGTGCCCGCCGGCGGGCCGATCTTCGTCGCCGTGGTGACCGTGGCTGGGCTCGGCTCGATGGCGGCCATCGCCGCGTCGACGGTCACCGGGGCGGCCGGCGCGGCGGCCGGACTGCTGGTGGTGGTCGGTTGCGGGGTCGGGTTGCTGCCCCGACTCGCCGTCCGGCTCGGCCAGGTGCCGACCGTCGTCGGGACGAGCGACCGGGTGCCGGGTGCCGTGGCCCGGGCCGAGCAACTACTCACCGGGATGCTGATCGGGTACGCCGCCGTCGGCGTCGCGGCCAGCGTGGTGCTGGCGCAGGTCGGCGGGGTGGTCGGGGTGGTGCTGGTCGGCGTCGTCGGGCTGGCGATGTCACTGCGCTCGCGGTCGTTCGTCAGTACCCGGCAGCGGCCGCCACTGCTTGTCGCGGGGGCAGCGGCCACGACACTGTCCGTGTTCGGCGCGCTGCCGGCGTACCTGCCGGTGTCGCCGTCGACGTTGGTCGTGGCCGTGGGCATGGTCGCGGTGTCGACCGCTGCGGTCGGTGCCCGGTACGCCGGCCGGTCACCGTCGCCGTACCTGAGCCGGGCGGCCGACCTGCTGGAGATCACCGCGCTGGTCAGCGTCGTTCCGCTGGCCGGTGCCGTCTTCGGGCTCTACCGGTGGGCCGGGGGGGGGGGGGGGGGGGGGGGGAGGGGAAAAACGGGGAGAGAGAGGGGGGGAAAGATGCGCGCCCAAGAAGACCCCCCCCCAAGAGAACAACCAAATACTTTCTCCCCCCCCCC
>NZ_JBSWXD010000017.1:0-57839 GCF_056160425.1 Micromonospora sp. ABR4_055 | reverse complement strand
TGCTTTTTTCTTTTTCTTCTTTGTGTCTTCCTTGCTGTCTCGGTGGTGGTTTGTTGCTTTGTTTTTTTTCTCCCCCCCCCTTTTTCTTCCCCCCCCCCCCCCCCCCCCCCCCCCCCCCCGGCCCCCTGAGTGGAACAGGATCGCCTGCCTCGAAGGGAAACCCGTGAAGCCTGCTGAACGGTATCGGCGCAAGCCGAGGCCGACGTACGTGGTCATGACGGTGGTCGCTGTCATGACCACACTGTTGTCCACTCCGGCGTCGGCCGCCGCGACGGTGCCGGAAGAGAGTTCCTCAGGCGAGTACGAGTTCACCTCGTATCCGGTCGAGGGCGGTGGGATGGTCATCGGTCTCGTTGACCATGGCGAGATCACCGAGGTCACGGGTGGTACTTGGGTTCCGGCTGCCGGCGCACGCGGCCTACCCGGTGCCCGACGCCGAGGCGTACGCCTGGCTGGGCGCGGCGGGATCGCCGGGCTACGCGACCGAGGGCTGGCTGACCGGGTCGTCGGCGGTCAAGCTGTCACTGTCCACCCGGGGAGTCGCGGGCTACGACTATCACGACGATCTACTCGCCGACGGCGGTCGTATCTCCTTTGCCTTTTCGCAGGTGAGCGGGCCGGGCGACGTCGCCTTCTATCAGCTTCCCGATCTACCGTTCCTGTCCCCGGAACCGAACGCGCCGGCCGGCGTCCGATTCGGCACCGGGGTCCAGCGCGACGGCACGCCGCAGGGGTCGACCCCAATCGAGCTGGCACCCCGTACGACGATCAACGACCGCTTCCGCTTCTCAGCGGTCGGGATGTACTGCCTGACGGTGACGACGAGCGCACCACTGTCGGATGGCGCGACCGCGAACGCCTCGGTGCGGCTGCGGGTGGCGGTCGGCGACGACATCGCGTCCGATGCCCACTGCGGTGACACCCCCGGCCACACCGACCCCGGTGACCCGACCGATCCGACCGATCCGACGGACCCGACGGACCCGACGGACCCGGGAGACCCGTCAGTCGCCGACTGGCTCGTCCGGGCGGTCACATCGACGCGGTCGCGGCGCGGATCGACTCGGTCGACGGAGTGGACGCGCTGTCATTGCGGGCCAGGTACGACGTGCCCGGTGAATCCCGGACCGAGTGGATCGAGTACGACGATCTGGTCATCGCCGTGCCGAATCCCGTCAAACTGATAACCCCCATGGGGTACGCAGCCGGTGACGACTGGTCCTTCATCGTCCCGCCTGCCACGTCGTACTGGAACCTGCCGCTGGGCCGGTTGGCCGGGGCGCCGTGGGCCGGACTGAGTACCGAGTCACCGACGCTGGCCGGGTTGGGACAGGACAGGGTGTTGTGGCGGGTCGACGCCGTCACCGGGCCGGGCGACCAGCCCGCCCCCGGCGACGTCGTTCTATGGGAGGGGTACCCCCAGCGGGGCGGTTTCGGTATGGAACGCATCGATCTGCCGATGTTCAGCACGAAACTCGGCCTACCAGCGGCGCGGTGGGTCCCGCTGCACACCCACGCCCACTTCAACTGGTCGATCACCCGGCCCGGCGTCTACTGCGTCGCGATGACCATCGAAGCGCAAACCGGGGACGGGCGGCGCGTCTCCGACGCGGAGCAGCTCACCCTCGCGGTCGGGGACGGCACCGACGCGTCCACTGTCACACCGTGCGGACGGACACAGGACTACCCCGAGCGCGCCGCCGCTGCACCAGCACCGGACCCGGTGTCGGCGCCGTTCGTGCTCGGCGCGGCCGCGTCCTCCCTGGTGAGCACGATCTCCGACGGAGATCTGGATACCCAGCTCTCGGTCCTCGACCCGACGCTGGCCGCGCCTGGCGCACCCCACGACCCGGAAAGCGTGATCTTCCACCGCCTGGCGGCGTTGTTCCGGGCCGGCACCGGCAACGTGCCCGGCTTCGACACCGGCGTGTACGGCAACTCCATGCAGGTGATCCACTGGGACGCCACCGGGATCCGGCCCGAGCAACTCCACGGCGACCTGCGATGGTCGCTGCACTCGGTGGCCGGACCGGGTGACGTGGCGTTGTTCTATTGCCTTACCCAGAGCGGGCCGTTCGTGTTCAACACCGCGATCGGCCCGACCGAGCCCCACCGGCTGTGGACGGGTGCGGGCGGTGGCGAGACGATCAGCGCCGTCCGGTGGTCCTTCAGCCGACCGGGGAAGTACTGCCTGACCCTGGAATGGGCGGCCGACCTGCCCGAAGGTCATGAGGCGGTGGACCGCAGGACGCTCACGTTCGTCGTTGACGGCCCGCTCGACCCCACGGTCCGGGCCAACCCTGACGGAACCTATCCGGGTGCCTTCTTCACCCACGACGCCGAGACGTTGACGAGGACCTGCGTGGACGGTGGACGACCGACGCGGCCGGAGGAGGTGCCCGTCCCCGGTGGCGAGCCCGACCCGGTTGACGATCCTTGGAACGTTCCGAACTGGTCCCGCACGGTATCCGGCGCGGTCATCCTCAACAGCGGACACGTCGACATCGCTTCGACGTTGGACGACGGCGGACTGCGTACCCGGGTGATGGACACTACGACCGAAGGCCTGTCCCACGCACCCGTCGGCGGCGGGGCGTACTGGCATGAGATGTCGGACGTCGTCTTCCAACTCCTTCCGGGGTCTGCGACGACCGTGCCGAGTGAGGCGTACTCCTTCATTGGACCGGTCGGGAGCCGGATCTGGAGCCTGTCGCAGACCGAACAACCAGGTCTGCTCTGGCCAGGGTGGTCTGCGCAGACCATCCAGCCGACCGAGCTGGCCGGCGGCGGGCTGAACTGGACACTCACCGCCGCCCGTGGGCCGGGTGACGTCTTCGTCCACCAGATCGGCCCGTCCGGCGCACCGGTGCACATCTTCGAGTCCGCCACCGGGCTGCCGGACACCACCAGGACCGACGCCGGCTCGCACGTGCACGCCAACTGGACGTTCACGGCGCCGGGCAGCTACTGCCTCGCGTTCGAACGCACCGGCAGCCGGGCCGACGGCGCACGGCTGTCGGACGCCTTCACCCTGGCGGTCGTCGTCGGCGAGGCCGACCCTAGCGGCGTCGACCCGCAGGGATGCGTGGACCTGCTACCCGGGGACGACCCGGACCCGGTCGACGATCCCTGGGACGTCCCGAACTGGTCCCGCACGGCATCCGGCGCGGTCATCCTCAACCGGGGATACGTGGACATCGCCTCGATGCTCGACGATGGCGGGCCGCGCACCATGGAGCGGGACCTGACGATCGAGGGGATTTTCCATTCTCCGGACAGCGACGGGGCTTTCTGGCATGAGCCTTCCGACGTGGTACTCCAACTCCTTCCGGAGTCGCAGACGGCAGCGCCAAGTGCGGATTACGGCTTCATCGGCCCGGTGAGCAGTCCCGTCTGGGGCCTGTCGCAGGCCGAACGACCCGGCCTGCTGTGGCTGAGCTGGTCTGCGCAGGCCATTCGTCCGGCCGACCTGGCCGGGGGCGGACTGTCCTGGTCGTTGACGGCCGTCGACGGACCCGGTGACGTGTTCGTCTACCAGACCGGGCCGTTCGGAGCGCCGGTACGCGTTTTCGGTTCCGCCACCGGGCTGCCGGATTCGACCCGGATCGGCGCGGGCACCTACGCGCACGGCAACTGGATGTTCACGGCGCAGGGCAGCTACTGCCTCGCGTTCGAACGCGCCGGCAGTCGGGCCGACGGCGTCCCGCTGTCGGACGCATTCACTCTGGCGGTCGTCGTCGGTGAGGCCGACCCGACCGGCGTCGACCCCGGCGACTGCGCCGGTTCGTGATGGCACCGTTGCGTTCCGACCGCTCTGGTCGGCAGTCGCGGAATGGAGAGTTCGTTGCTCGATCAGTACCAGGAACCTGGCGAATTCCTCGACCTGCTGAGCGTTGATGCCTGGCAGACGCTGCGGACACCGGTCCGGCAGGCGCTCGCCGGTGTCCGGTCCGACGCACCTGCTGTCGACCTGGGCGCGGGAAGCGGCCGCGGCGTCCAGGTTCCGGCCGAGACCGTACCGTCATGCGAGATCATCGCGATCGAGCCGTCGCCGGTGCAGCGCGCGGCTCTGTACTCCCGCATCGTCGACGCCCGGATCTCGCCGCCCGGACGACTGTCGTTGCCGCGACCGCCGAGCGGGCCACCCTGCCGAGAACGATCAGCGCGGCACTGGTGCTCAACATGATCGGCCACCCGCAGCCGGTCGACCGCCGCGCGCTCTGGCAGCGCCTGGCTGCCCGACTGCGTGCCGGTGCCCCGCTGGTGGTCAACCTGCAGCCGCCGGATGCGGCAGTGCCTGTCCCCGAGTTCGAGTTCACCACCGTGCGCGTTGGCCGGTTCCGATATCAGGGCAGTGGATCCGCCCGTCCAGCTGGACCTGACCAGGTCATCTGGCGAATGCGCTATCGGGTGCTGGACGATCAGGATCAGCCGGTCCGCGACGTTGCCGCCGAGTACGCCTGGCAGGTCCTGTCACAGGAGCAACTGATCGACGATCTGTCGGCGGCCGGGTTTGCCACCGAGATCGGACAGCTCGGGGTGGTTCGAGCCACGCGGTCCTGAGTAATGCCTGACCACGCTCGGGCGACCCGGATCCCGTCCCGTCCACCGGGTGGGCACTGGAATCGGCCGGTCGATGCGCGGCGTCAGATCGCGGTGAAGGTGATGGTGGCGGAGTAGGTGCCGGGTGCCTGCGTGGTAGGTGCCTCGATACGCAGACCGGCGCCGAGTTCGCTCGTCCCACGCGCGCCGGCGGCACCGACCGCGAGCGGGCTGCTGTCGAGCAGCCCTTGGCCGGACGGGAAGCCGGGTGCCACAGACGCACCGGCGGTCACCGTAGCGGTGCCGGGTCGCGACACGATCTGCGGGGTCCAACCGAGGAACGCACCGGACAGGGTCTCCGTTCCGGAGGTGAAGTCACTCACCTGGCCGGAGGCGGTCCATCCGGGCGCGGCGGCGCGGGTGTCGGTGACCCGGACCGGCCGTAGCTGGCCGGTCGAGACCCAACGGTCGGCCGTAGCGCTGAGCGCGAACTCGCTCATGACCACCTGGTCGTCCGGGCCGACGCCGATCACCAGAGTGCCCTCGGGCACCGCTGCGATGATCTCCTGGCTGGCTGCACCGGGTTCGCCGCCTGGGTCGGGGACGGCAAGGACGACCGGTACCGACTCCGCGACGACAAGGTGGGCCTCATCGTACAACCGGGCGATGATCTCGATCCCGTCGTGTTCGGTGGTCGCGGTGAAGCGGTACGCCGCCGTGGCGGTGTCCGGCACAGCCGTCCACTGCGTGTCGGTGGAGGTCCGGGTGAACCACTGGTAGTGGTCGAACTCGGTCGCCGGCTCCTGCACCGCGGTCAACGTCACCATATCGCCGGGGCGGTAGCGGTCCGCAAGCCCTGCGACGCGAAGCTCGGTCAACGGCGGGCCGGTGTCCCGTACCTCCAATGTCGCCGGTTCTGACGGGCCGTACGCGAGCTGCCCGGTGGGCAGGACGACCGCGACGCTGAGCTCGCGCCCGTTGTCGGCTGCGGCGGTGGTGAAGGTGTACTCCTTGCCGGTCGCGCCGGGGATGGGCGTCGCTTCTGCGGCACCCGCCGGCTTGTCGAACCACTGGTAGCCGGTGAGAACCGTCTCGGGTGACACCTCGGCGGTCAGGCTGGCGACCTCGCCGACGCGGTACGCCGTGTCGCCGGCGACGTTGACCTGCTGGCTAGGTGGGGCACCGTGGTCGTCGACGTGGATCGTCACGGGCTCAGCGGTCATCGGCTCCGCTCCGCCGCCGAAGGTCAGGGTCGCCCGGACCTGTACCCCGTCGAGCGCCTGCTCGGCGACGATGGAGTGGGTCAACCCGGAGGTTGCGGGTACGGCAAGCCACTGGTCGCTGCCGGGCCACGCCCACTGCCAGTTGACTGTGTCGTCCTCGGCCAGCGGCGGGTCGGCGATCAGCTGGAGGTTGATCGGGCCGCCCTGGTGGTAGTGACCGCTGAGGCCGTTGAAGAAGAACAGCTGGGTGGACGGGTCGGCGTCCGACACGTTGAGCTTGCTGGCCTGCTGACCGGTGTACGTCTCAAACGTCCCGAAATCCCAGACCGCAGCCAGCGTCAAGCGGTGGTTGTCGTGGTCGAGGGTGATCGGCAGTTCCAGCGACTTCGCTGCGGCGTCCGTTCCTTCCTGGACGACAGTGCTCTCATGGGTCTCGAGGTCGAGCAGGATCCAGCGGTAGATCAGACCGTCCTTCTCGGGGTACACCGTGGCGGTCGCCCGCAGGGTCTGGCCGACCCGGTAGACGCCCTGGATACCTTCGACCAGTACCTCCCGCCTGCGGATGTCGACCGGAAACGGTGTGGACTGGGTGACGGCCACGCCGTCACGGACGACCTGTACCGCCCATTCGCCGCTGTCGTCGTAGTACGCCGGCAGCACCCGCAGGGTGGTGGCGTCAACCTGAGTGGCGTTGGGCACCGGGAACCATGGGGAGCCCCACCGCTGCACGAGGCGTAGGCTCTCGCCATCGGCGAGCGCCTGGCCGGTCGTCTCGATGACGACCTCGTCGCCGAGGTACGCCGGGCCGCTCGGGACGAAGCCTGCGGCCAGCGGTTCGCCGGTGACGTCGACCGTGATCGGCACCCAGTCGGAGCTGGCGGTGTAGATGCCGTCAGCGCGGATGCGTACCCGTAGTTCGTACCCGTCGTACCCCGCGTCGACCTGCTGCTCGACGACCCCCTGTGCGGCTTCGCCGCCGGTGCCGTTGAAGGACCAGGCGCTGCTGGTCGAACCGATCGGGCGGATGCTCCATCGGAACTGCTCGCCCTCGGCGAGAGTGGCCCCGACCACGTGCGCCCGGAGCGTGTCGCCGGGTTGGTACGACTCGGCGATACCCTCGATGCCAAACTCGCCGCCGGACTCGTCGGTGACCGTCACGGTGATCGGCGTGGACGTCGACGTGCCGGCGACGTTGCCGACCGCCGGCACGAACGAGGCGGTGAGGGAGTGTGTGCCGAGCGCCAGATCCGTCACCGCCAGAGTGGCCTGTCCGGCCTCGACGGCGGTGTGCCCGAGCACCGTGCCGTCGCTGCGGAACTCCAGGTAGCCGTCGAGGTCCGCAGGCGTCACTGTGCCGGTCAGGGTGACGGGGTCGCCGATCGCGAGTTCGGTGGCCGACGCCTCGACCGTTGTGGTGGTGGCGACGGCGCTGGGCAGGCCGCCGACCACAAAGGTGTAGGTGGCGGTGTCGGTCATCGGTGCGTCGTCGACGGTGACGGTGGCGGTGACGGTGAGCCGGTAGGTCCCCGGAGCCGTGAACGCCCAGTTGGCGTGCATGTGGGTACGGCCTACGGTGAACTCCTTGTGATCCTCGTCGGAGGACCACAGCCGGGTCGGGGTACCGAACGATCCCGTCCTGAACAGTTCGAGATCGCCGGGGCCGG
Organism: Micromonospora sp. ABR4_055; assembly: GCF_056160425.1. Lineage (NCBI taxonomy): Bacteria > Bacillati > Actinomycetota > Actinomycetes > Micromonosporales > Micromonosporaceae > Micromonospora > Micromonospora sp. ABR4_055. The sequence goes on along the minus strand of NZ_JBSWXD010000017.1, from coordinate 50,410 downwards.
TGAAGCCGCTCAGCGTGAACTTCGTCTGGTCGCCGTCGATCGCGCCCGACGGCACCGACTCGGTCGAGAAACCGGGCCACAGCTGGCCGCCGCCGGGGTTGGACTCGGGGGCGATCCACACGTCGGTGCCTGCAGCGGCGATGAACTCGAAGCCGGTGGGCAACGTCTGCGCCGAGTCGTCGTCGATGTGGAACCAGACCTCGTCGGGGGCGAAGCGGGTCCCGTTGCCCTCCGGCACGTCTGCCCTGGTGCCCAGGACCAGGGCGTCGTCGTCGAGGAACGTCGAGACGGCGTCGGTGTGGATGTCCTGGAGCACGCGGTACTCGTGCGGCTCGGGTGCCGGGCCGGCGGTCGCCGATGCCTGGTTCGTAGGTAGTAGGAAGGCGGCTGCAGTGGCGGCTACCGCCGTGGCGACGGCGCCGGCTGTCAGCCGGTTGGGTAGGCGGCGTGGACGGAAGGGTAAGTGTGTCGCGGTCATGATCAGTTCCTCCTCCAGCCGCAGACCGTAGCAAATGAAAACCGTTCTCGATAGGAGCTGGAGGGGCAGGTCACTGTGCAGGTCTGGCGGGTCGGTGGTTCAGCCGGGCGACGACCGGCGTACTGGGTGCCTGCGGATCGGGGTCGTGACCGCCGGTTCCGGCGACCGCCCGGCGTTGTTAGAATGAGAATCATTTTCTGCTGGGGGTCGCGCTCTCGCCGTGGTCGGCTCCAGTGTGGTTGGAGGCCGGCCGGGTGGGGCTCGGAGCGCCGGCCGGTGGGCGCGGCACTCGGCAGGAGCCGGTGGCGGATGGAGGTACGGGCGTGACGGGCATCGTCGTCGATCAACGGCTGTGTGTGGGGGCGGGTCACTGTGCCCGCCTCGTGCCCGACCTCTTCGATCAGGATCCGCGTACCGGGGTCGTGGTGTGGTTGGGCGGCGGGGGTGACGTCCCGGGTCGCGACGGACTGCGGGAGGTGGTCGCGCTCTGTCCGTCGGGTGCCCTGCGGTGGGAGGCTGTCGCCCCAAGTTGACAATGGTTTTCATCTCGGTGATGCTGTCGTCTGCGGGGGTCCCCCGCGACTACTGTGCTCGACCCCATACCGAGGAGCATCCCTTGGCGCATAGATTCGAACGACGTACGCTGTTGCGGGCCGGTGCGATGTCCCTGGCCGCCGTCGCAGGCGCGCCCATCCTCGCGGCCTGCTCCAACGACGACACTGCCCCCGCCGCAACGGCGTCCGGCACACCCGCACCCAGGTCCGGTGGGACCCTGCGGGCCGCGTTCGTTGGCGGCGGCGCGGCTGAAACGCTCAACTACCTCTTCGGGCCGACGGGTCTGGACTACGTCCGGGCCCGCAGTATGCACGGCGCACTCGGGGTGCTCGATCCGACAGCGGAGCACGGCGTCCGCTACGGCGTGCTGGAGCGCATCGACATCAGCGACGATCTGAGCACGTACACCGTGAAGGTCCGCCCCGGAGTCACCTTCACCGACGGAACCACTCTGACCGCCCGCGACGTGCTCTATTCGCTCAACGCCCCGGTCACCCTCGGTTCGCTGCCGTTCCTCAAGCCGCCGTCGCAGAACTTCGACCTGGCCGCCGCGAGCGTTGACGACGACCTGACCCTCGTGCTGCCGACGCTGCGTCCGATCGCCGACGGCCGGCTCGTGCTCTGTCAGAGCAGCCTGGTCTTCAAGGACGGCACCACCGAGTTCACCCCGGACATGCCGACCTGCGGGCCGTTCAAGCTGGTCGAGTTCGAGCCTGGTCAGGGCGCCGCCTTCGCCCGGCACGACGACTACTACGGCCTCGCCCTCGGCGGCGGGCCGTACCTGGACGGGCTCGAACTGCGGACCATCCCGGACGCCGCCGCCCGGGTCAACGCGCTGACCGGCGGACAGGTCGACTTCGTCAGCGACATCGGGCCGGTTGCCGCCCGGACGGTGGGGGAGGACGAACGGTTCGCGGTGGCCGTCTCCGACCTGCCGTACGCGACGTCGCTGTCCTTCGGGCTCAATCTGTCCTTCACCCCGTTCGCCGACGTCCGGGTCCGGCAGGCGGTCAAGTACGCGATCGACCGCGAAGCGATCGTGCGTAACGTCTTCTTCGGTCGTGCTTTCGTCGGCAACGACCTGCCCTCCCTCGGCTTCACCGACTACGCCGAAGAGATCGAACAGCGGCCGTACGACCCCGACCGGGCGAAGGCGCTGCTCTCCGAGGCCGGGGTCGGTACGGTCAAGGTCGCCGTCACCACCGCGCCCGAGGTGGCCGGGATGGCCGAGACCGCGACGGTGGTGGTCGAGAACCTCAAGGCGGTCGGCATCGACGCCACCCTCGACCAGCGCCCGCCGGGACAACTGTTCTCCGACTTCGCCGCGTACACCCAGTTGCCGTTCGCGGCCAGCTACACCCCGCCGGTGCCGCCGCTGTCCAGCTACGCGGCGACCCGAACCGCCGGCTCGCCGTCCACCTTCGGATTCGACCGGCCGGATATCGACGAGCTTGTCAGCCAGGCACGTGGGGCCACGGACGCCGACCAGCGCCGCGCGGCGGCGGTGCAGGCACAGCAGCTGATCTGGGAGGAAGGCAACCAGGTGATCCCTGTCTTCGCGCCGTCGATCAACGGGCACACCACCGCCGTGTACGGCGTGCGCGACGAACCGTTCAGCAGCTTCGAGCAGGCATACCTGGCGTGAGTCTGCTCCGGGTCGCCGCGCTGGTCGCCCGGCGTACCGCCGCTGCGGTCCTGGTCCTCGCCGTCCTGTCGGTGTTGATCTTCACCGTGACCGAGGTGCTGCCGGGCGACGCGGTCGGCGTCGTCGCCGGTGCCGACGCGACCACGACCGATCGGGAAGAGCTCCGCCGGGAGCTCGGCCTCGACGTGGATCCGGTGCAGCGGTACGTCGATTGGGCGACTGCCGCCCTGCGCGGCGACCTGGGCACCGGGTACGTCGGCCGCCGCGAGGTGACCGAGGTGCTGGTTGACCGGCTGCCGAACAGCCTGTTGCTGACCACCCTGGCGATGGCGCTCGCGGTGCCGCTGGCCGTCGCGGTCGGCCTGGTCGCCGGTATGCGGGCCGGCCGGCGTACGGACCGGCTGCTCAGCACCGCGACCCTGGTCGCGGTCGGTGTCCCCGAGTTCCTCGTCGCGGCGTTGCTGGTGGCGGTGTTCGCCGCCGGCCTCGGTCTGCTACCCGAGGTTTCCCTGGTGCCGCTCGGCGGTCGGCCGTGGGACGAGCCCCGAATCCTGGTGCTTCCGGTCGCGGCGCTGGCGGTCGCGGCGCTCGCCGCCGCCGCACGGCTGCTGCGGGCCTCGGTCGCGGAGATTGCTTCGGCACCGTACGTCGAAGCGGCCCGGCTGCGGGGGGTGACCGGTTTCCGGCTCGCCGTGCGACACGTGCTGCCGAACGCAGTGGCACCCGCCGTACAGGTGACCGCGGTCATGTTCGCCGGTCTGATCGGTGGCGCGGTGGTCGTCGAGACCTTGTTCAACTACCCAGGGATCGGCTACGAGCTTCAGCAGGCGGTGGCCAACCGGGACGTGCCGATGGTGCAGGGGCTGGCCCTGGCGACCTGCGCCACCGCGCTGGTCCTGCTGCTGCTCGGTGACCTCGCCCAACTCGCGCTGAATCCCGCGTCACGGGGGCGGTCATGACCAATACCGCGCCGGCGATGGCGGTCGGGCGGGTCGCCCACTCCCGGGTGACCCTGCTGCTCGCCGGCTTCGCAGCCGTCGGCGTCGTGCTCGTCGCGCTGGCCGGCCCACTGCTGGGCAGCAGGTCACCGACAGCACCGGTGGGACTGCCCTTCGAGGCCCCTACCGGGGCGTACCCGGCCGGCACCGACGCGGTCGGTCGCGACGTGCTGAGTCGCCTGCTGCACGGCGGTCGTGCCGTGGTACTCCTCGCTATTGGCGCGACCGCTCTCGCCAGCCTGTGCGGGGCGCTGCTCGGCGTGTTCGCCGGACTGATCGACCGACGGACCGGCGAACTGGTCGTCCGGGTGGTGGACGTCGTCGCGGTCGTGCCCGGGCTGCTGGTGCTGCTGGTGCTGGCGGCCGGCTTTCCGGGCAGCGACAGCGCGGTCCTCGTCGGGGTGGCGCTGGTCAGCCTGCCGTTCTCGGTGCGGGTCCTGCGTGCGGCGACCTGGCAGGTCGCGGTGCGTGGGTTCGTCGACACCGCGCGGGCGCGGGGGGACAGCCGGTGGCGGATCATCCGGTACGACCTCGTCCCGAACATCGTCGGCACCATGCTCGCCGAGGCCGGCATCCGGTTCTCTGCCGCCGTGCACCTTACCGCCACCGCCGGTTTCCTGGGCCTCGGCGCGGGTCCGCCCACCCCGAACTGGGGCCGGATGGTCAGTGAGAACGCGGCCGGGATCAACCTGACGGTCTGGCCGGTGCTGCTTCCGGCGCTGCTGCTGGTGCTCTTCACCGTGTCGGTGAACCTGCTCGCCGACGACCTCGCCGCCCGGTGGGCGGACCGGTGAGCGCCGATCGGCAGCTCGCGACGATCGACGGCCTCGTCGTCGGCCCGGCTGCGGGTGGGCCGCCCATCGTGGACGGGGTGCGGCTACGGATAGCGGCCGGCCAGGTGGTGGCGATGATGGGACGTTCCGGATCCGGCAAGAGCACGACGGCGCTGACGCTGCTGGGACACGTCCGGCCCGGACTGGCGCTGCGGGCCGGCGCCGTCCGGGTCGCCCGATACGATCCGTTCACCTCGGCCGGTGCCGCGGCGGTCCGCCATCGACATGTCGCCTACCTGCCACAGGACGCCGCCGCCACGTTGAATCCGTCCCGCCGGCTCGCCAGCCAGCTCGGCGAGGCCGTCGCCGACGCCGCACGGCGCGGCGAGACCCAGGGTGGTGCGACGGTGGCGCACCTGCTGGAAGCCGTACGGCTGCCCGCCGACCGAGACTTCCTGCGCCGGTACCCGCATCAGATCTCCGGCGGTCAGGCGCAGCGTGTCGCGTTCGCCATCGCCCTCGCGGCCGACCCGGACCTGCTTGTCCTCGACGAGCCGACCGCCGGCCTCGACCCGGTGCTGGCCCGTGGTGTACAGGAGCTGATCAGATCGTTGACCGGGCACCGGGCCACCTTGCTGATCAGCCATGACCCGGACCTGGTCCGGGCGGTCAGCGACGAGGTGGTCGTCCTGGACGGGGGCCGCCCGGCGGTCACCGGACCGCCCGGCCGGGTCCTGGCCGCGCCGGCACCGGCCGGGCCCGGCCCCGCCACCGGGTCGGCCGACCCGGTGCTCGCGGTCCGGGGGTTGGGCACCCGGCACGGCCGGCGTACGGCGCTCGCCCAGGTGGATCTCGACGTCGCTGCTGGGGGTTGCCTCGCTGTCGTCGGCCCCTCGGGTGCCGGCAAGTCGACGCTCGCGCGATGTCTGGTCGGGTTGCACCCCTATGACGGAGCCGTCCTGCTCGACGGTGCGCCGCTGCCGGCGACCACCCGGCGACGCAGTCCCGCCCAGCGACGTGACCTGCAGCTGGTGGCCCAGGACAGCGCGGGCGCGCTGAACCCCCGGGAGACCGTCGGCCACGCCCTGCTGCGTCCGCTGCGGCAGTTGCGTGGCCTCGACCCGCGAGCGGCCCTTGCGGCGGCGGGCGAGTTGCTGAACCGGGTGCATCTGCCGGCCGGCGTCGCCGATCGGCGACCGGGCACACTGTCCGGTGGGGAGCGTCAACGGGTCAACCTCGCGCGGGCGCTGGCCTGCCGGCCCCGCGTGCTGATCTGCGACGAGGTGACGTCCGCGCTCGACGTCGCGACGGCCGGTACGGTGCTGGGGCTGCTCGCCGAGCTGCGTCGTGACCTGGGGCTCGCGGTAGTGCTGATCACCCATGACCTGGCCGCCGTGGCCGGGTGGTCCGACGCGGTCGTCGTGCTCGACGCCGGCACGGCGGTGGAGTCCGGCCCGACCCTGGCGGTGCTCAGCTCACCGCGGCATGAGGTCACCCGGGCCCTGCTCGATGCGGCGGGCGGCCGGTGACGAGGAATCGGCCGGGCCTGAACTCATGACGGTTCGGCCGGCGTGGAGTGCGCCGGTGCGGTGTCGTCGTCGAGCGGAAAGCAGCCGGCGAACGGGTCCGGCAGGTCGCGCCAGCGGTCGAACCCGTCGGCGATCTCGTCGTCGGTGAGCAGGCACGCGGTCAACAGGTCGGTGAGCGCCGTCGCGTCGACTCGCAGGCCGACGAACGCCAGCGCCGTGCGGCGGTCACCGTAGTAGGGATCCCAGCTCAGGTCGGCGGCGATGCGACGGTAGTCGCTGGCCTCGCCCCACCGGTCCGCCGGCAGTGCCGCCAGCCAGTAGCCGAGGCTGCCCATCGCGACGCCGCCACCGGCGAACTCGAAGCCCACCACGGCGTCGGGCTGGCTGGCGATCCACAACTGCCCCCGCCCCCGGAGCAGATCCTCGGTGAGGTCCTCCAACGCGTCGTGCAGCCGCTGGGGGTGGAACGGGCGGCGGGTCTCGAACAGCAGCGACACCACGCCGCAGTCGCTGTCGGGAGCGTGCACGGCGATCGGGAAGCCTTCCAGGGCGCGACCGAGCGGGCCTGGCGCGGCCGGGTCGTGCCGGTCGGTGCGCAGCAACGCGGCCGCCAGATCGCCGTGCTGTCCGGTGTCTTGTGGCCCCGTGTCGTGCTTGGCGCCGATCTCTAGGTGCCGGGCCCAGGGCGCGAGCCGGTAAAGCAGAGCGGACAGCCGCGCCTGCTCGAAGGGGTCACCGGAGCGTTCCCACGAGACCACCGTGTCGGCGTACTCGATTTGGCGGACCACCACCTCGGCGACGGCCCGGTGGTCGTCGTCAGCGGCGTGCAACTGCCGGTCACGCAGGTCATCGGTGCTGGTCAGATCGTCGAGCAGGGACGCGGCGTCGACTACCGTGACGTACGAGTCGAACCGCACCACGTCGGTCACCGGCGCTCCGTCGACCAGGCAGTGCGCGCACGCGGCCGCGACCGCCTCAGGTTCGACCACGGTGGGCAGCACCAGCACGATCCCGTGTGCCGGATGCTGGCCGGCCAGCCGGGTCAGGGTCGGCAGGATGTCCTCGCGCAGCGTGCACGACACACAGCCGTGTACGAGTTCCACGGCGGTGTCCTCGATCAGCCCCTCGGCGCCGCGTACGGTGCGGCGCACCCGCCCGGAACGAATCGCGCTGATGTCGTGGCAGACCACGAGCAGTCGCTTGTCGGCGCTCAGCAGCTGCCGCGCGACGACGGCGGCGGCCGCCTCGGAGAAACTGGTGAGGACTGTGACGGCGGGACGCTGGTCGAGGTCCGGTGCGGAAGCGGTGGCGGTGGGGTTGGTACTCACCCCGCCATCTTGTTGGAAATGAATGTCGTTGTAAAGTGGTCGCCATGTCGAACATCTGTGATGTCACCGGTGCCAGGCCGAGCTTCGGCAACGCGGTGTCCCACTCCCACCGCCGCACCCGTCGTCGGTGGAACCCCAACGTTCAGCGCCGCCGGTTCCGGCTCGCCGACGGGCGAGCCATCCGTCTCAACGTGAGTACCACCGGCCTGCGGATCATCGACCGCGACGGCATTGACGCCGTCGTCGCCCGCCTGCGTGCCCGGGGAGTGAAGATCTGATGGCTCGTAGCACCGAGATCCGGCCCGTGATCAAGCTGCGCAGCACCGCCGGCACCGGGTACACCTACGTCACCCGCAAGAACCGCCGCAACGACCCCGACCGGCTGGTGCTGCGCAAGTACGATCCGATTGTCCGGCGACACGTCGAGTTCCGGGAGGAGCGCTGATGGCCCGCCGCAGCCTGGTCGAGCGGGAGAACCGGCGGGCGACCCTGGTCGCCCGCCACGCCGACCAGCGGGCCGCCCTCAAGAAACTGATCTCGGCACCCGGCACGGACCCCGACCAACGGGCCGATGCGGTCCGCGACCTCGCCGCACTGCCCCGCGACTCCAGTAGGGTCCGGCGCCGGACCCGCGACGCGATCGACGGTCGGCCCCGTGGCGTACTGCGCCGGTTCGGCCTGTCACGGGTGCGCTTCCGTGAGATGGCGCTCCGCGGTGAACTGCCCGGCATCCGCAAAGCGTCCTGGTAGAACGTCCGGTACTGTCCGGACAAGTTACCGGCCCGCCCGGTACGAGTGACACCCGGCACCACAACCGGCGGCCACCCCCGTGGCGGCCGCCGGTTTGTCGAGCTGTTGGTTGTCGCGCTGCCGGTGGCGCACCTGGCGGACCGGTCAACCTAACGGTCGACGAGGCGCCAGCCCTGCGTCTCGACCCGCTCACGCCAGAACGAGGCGTACAGGCCGTCCCGGTCGACGAGTGCGTCGTGGGTGCCCCGGTCGACGATCCGCCCGGCGGACAGCACCAGGATCTGGTCCGCGGCCTGCACGGTCTGCAGCCGATGGGCGATGACCAGCAGAGTCGCCCGGCTGGCCAGCGCGGCCACCGCGGTCTGCACCGCCGCGTCGGCCTCGGCGTCCAGGGAGGCGGTCGCCTCGTCGAGCACGACGATCGGCGCGTCCTTGAGCAGCGCCCGGGCGATCGACACCCGCTGGCGCTGCCCGCCGGACAACGCCGTACCTCCCTCACCGACCGGGGTGTCCAGCCCGGCCGGCAGGTCGGCGACGACGTCGGCGAGACCGGCCCGGTCGACGGCCTCGCGTACCTCGTCGTCGTCGGCCTCCGGTCGGCCGAGCCGGACGTTGTCGGCGAGGGTGCCGTCGAACAGGTACACGTCCTGGAAGACGAACGACACCCGCGACGCCAGGTCCGCCGGGGTGATGTCCCGTACGTCGACCCCGCCGACGCTTACCGCCCCGCTGTCGACGTCCCAGAACCGGGCCAGCAGGCGGGCCACCGTCGTCTTGCCGGCGCCGGACGGCCCGACCAGCGCGGTCATGCTCCGCTGCGGCAACGTGAAGCTCACCCCGCGCAGCACCGGCCGCCCGTCGTAGCCGAACCGCACGTCGTCGAAGACGACCTCGCCACCGTCCGGCCGCCGGGGCTGACGCGGCTCGGGCAGCGTCGCGGCCTCCAGCACCCGGTTCACCCCGGCGAGGTGCCCCGCCGCCATCCGCAGCGACGCGCCGAGTTCGGCGGCCGTGGCCAGCGGCTCGGTGAAGCGGACCGTCAACACCAGCACGGCGGTCAGCGTCGCGGCGTCGAGCGCGCCGCCGATCGCCAGGTGCACCCCGAGCAGCAGTACGGTGCCGAGCAGGACCCGGACGGCGAATCCGAAGGAGACCAGCCCGACGACGGCGCGGCCCAGCAGAGCCCGGTCCACGCGGCGCTGCGCCAGCAGGGCGTCGTCGAGCAGCCGGTGCTCGCGGGCGGTCCGCCCGTACGCCCGCAGCAGCGGCTGCGCCTGAGCGAACTCGACGATCCGGGCCGCCGCGTCGTCCATCACCCGGTGCCGGTCGGCGTCGGCACGGGCCACCGCCCGGTTGCTCCATCGCAGGATGAGCAGCAGCAGCGGGGCGGCCACGGCCACGGCGATCCCGAGTCGCGGCTCGACGACCAGCAGCGCCAGCACCACCACCAACGGTGTCACCGCAGCGGTCACGATCGGCCGCATCAGGTGCGCGGGCACGTTCATCAGCTGCAGTACGCTCTGGCTCGCCAGCCGACTGACCTCGCCGGTGCGGGCCGGGCTGAACCAGCCCAGCGGTAGTTGGGCGATCTTTTCGCCGAGCCGCTGGTGCAGCACCCGGGCCACCGACTGTCCGGTGGCGAAGCCGAGGTACTGCCCCGACCAGGTCAGCATCGCGTAGCAGACGACCGCGACGCCGAAAGCGGCCAGCCAGGGCAGCGCCGCCGCTGGCCGCTCGCCGAGCGCCCCTCGGACCAGCGGCACCAGCATGGCGTACGCGACGCCCTGGGCGGTGGCCGCCGCGACCAGCAGGACGAGCAGGCGCCGCAGCGGTCCGGCCTGGGCAGGGCCGAGTGCGGCGGACAGGTCGCGGATCATGCCGACTCCTGGGCGATACTGGCCGTCGCCGGCCGCTGGGGTTCCTGGGCCTGCCACATCCGGGCGTACCGCCCGTCACGGGCGAGCAGTTGGGGATGGGTGCCCTGCTCGACGACCCGTCCCTGGTCGAGGACGACGATCTGGTCGGCGGCGCGGACGCTGGCCAGCCGGTGCGCGATGACCAGCAGGGTGCGGCCGGCGGCCAGGGCGGACAACGCCCGCTGGATCGCGGACTCGGCGTGCGGGTCGGCGTAGGCGGTCGCCTCGTCGAGTACCAGCACCGGCGGGTCGGCGAGCAGCGCCCGGGCGATGGAGATTCGTTGCGCCTCACCGCCGGAGAAGGAGACGTCGACGCCGACGACGGCCTCGTAGCCGGTCGGCTCGGCGACGATCCGTTCGTGGATCTGCGCGGCCCGCGCGGCGGCTTCGATCTCGTCGGGGCCGGCGTCCGGGCGGGCCAGGGCGATGTTCTCCGCGACGCTGGCCCGCAGCAGGATCACGTCCTGCAGGACGAACCCGATGGTCTGGTGCAGCGCCGCCGGGTCCAGCTCCTCGATGGCGACCCCGCCGACACTGACCTGGCCGGCGGTCGGCCGGTGGAAGCCGGCGATCAGCCGGGCCACCGTCGACTTGCCGGCCCCGGAGGGCCCGACCAGCGCGGTGACGGTGCCCGGGGCGAGTTCCAGATCGACGCCGTCGAGCACTGGGCGTGTGCCGTCGTAGGAGAAGCTGACCCCGGTCAACCGGACCGACGTGCCGTCCGGGCGGCCGGTACCGCCGCCGCCCCGGTCGTCGGGGTGCCGGATGAGGGCGGCGACCTCGGCCGCCGCACCGAGGCCGGTCCGCAGCGCCTGCACTCGGCCGCCGATGCCGGCTGCCGGCGCGGCCACCGCCGGTGCCAGCAGCACGAACGCCACCAGCGCCGACGGCGTGAGCTGCCCGACGACTGCGGCGGGTACGCCGATGCCGAGCACGATCAGCAGGACGACCGGTGCGGTGACCACCAGCTGTGACGCGGTGGTGATCCCGGTGGTGCCGGCGGCCCAGCGGGCGAAGAAGTCGCTGAACGCCTCGGCGGCCTGCCGGAACCGTCGGTGCGCGACGCCGGTCTGGCCGAAGGTCTTCAGCACGGCGATGCCGTCGACGAACTCCACCGCCGCGCTGTTGATCTCTTGGGCGGCCTGACCGTATGCCGCCATCTTCGGTCCCGCTCCGGCCATCGCCCGGCGGAACAGGCCGAGCCCGGCGGCCAGCGGCAGCAGGCTGACCAGGGCGAGCCACCAGGCGACGCCGGTCAGGTAGGCCACCGCGACCAGCGGTGTCACGACCACGGCGGTCACGTCGAGCACGGTGTGCGCCACCAGGTAGTGCATGGTCTGTACGTCGTCGTGCACGACCTTCTTCACCCGGCCGGAGCCCTGCTGGGTGAACCAGGTCAGTGGCATCCGGCTGAGCCGGTCGGCCAGGGCGCGCCGCAGCCGCAACTGCAGCCGGCTGTCGGCGAGGTGGGTGACGACGGTGGCGGCCGTGGCGAGCAGGACGGCGGCCACCGCCGCGCCCGCGCCGGCCAGGGCCACCGGCCACACCGTGTCGGGCGGGGCGGGGCCCAGCAACCGGTCGCCGACCCGCGCCATCGCGATGAGCACGCCGACGCCGGCGGCGCTGGCCAGTGCCTGTAGGACCATCGCGAGGGCCAGGGGGGCGCGGACCGGGCCGAGAACCGTTGCCAACGGTCGGGGTCTGTCGGTGTCGGTCATAGTAGTCCGAAATCGTACTCGTTTTCATTAGCGTCGTGGGTCTCCGCCGCGACGGCCGCTGCCACCTCGGCCACCGTCGCCGCCGCCAGGAACCGTCGGACCGGCACCTCGACGCCGTACCGCTGCCGTATCGAGGTGAGCATCCGCAGCGCGCTGACACTGTCCCCACCCAGCGTGAAGAAGTTCGCCTCCCGGTCGGCCACCGGCACACCCAGCAGCTCCTGCCAGAGCTGCGCGACCGCCGTCTCGGTGTCGCCGGACGGTGGCCGTGCCTGCGGATCGTCCTCGGTCGCCGCCGCCAGCTCGCTGAGGGCGGACCGGTCCACCTTGCCGTTGCCGGTCAGCGGCAGCGCGTCGACGACGGTGATCCGGGCCGGGATCGCGTACCGGGGTAGCCGTTCGCCGAGGAAGCGGCGCAGCGCGGCCGTCATGTCCGACGATCCGTCGCCGGCCTCGACGAACCCGTGCAGCCGACGGGCGGCACGCCCGCCGGTGACCACCACGACGGCCCGGCCGGTGTCCGGGTGTGCCTCCATGGCGGCCTCGATCTCGCCGAGCTCCAGCCGGTGACCGCCCACCTTGACCTGGTGGTCGACGCGACCCAGGAACTCCAGGGTGCCGTCCGGCCAGTAGCGACCCAGGTCGCCGGTGCGGTACCAGCGGCCCGACCGGTCGGTGACGAACTTCTCCGTGGTCCGTGCGGGATCACCCCGGTAGCCACGGGCCACCCCACGGCCGCCGATCCACAATTCGCCGGACACCCAGTCCGGCCGGTCCCGTCCCGCGTCGTCGACCACCCGGTACGCCTGGTTGGCCAGCGGGAACCCGTACGGCACCGACCGCCAGTGGTCGGGCACCTCGGCCACCTCGAACGCGTTTGACCAGATCGACGCCTCCGTGGCACCGCCGAGCGCGATCAGCCGGCACGCCCCACCGGCGCGTCCGGCGGTCGCGGCGGTCAGCCGGCCGGGCAGGTCCAGGCCGACCCAGTCGCCGGACACCAGCGCCAGCCGCAGGCTCGCCGGAAGCCCGTCGGGTTCGGCCGCCACCAGCAGCATCTCCAACAACGTCGGTACTGTGTTCCACAGTGTCACGCCGTGCGTGGCGACCAGCGCGAGCCAGCGGCGGGCGTCGCGTCGCTCGTCCTCGGCCGGCAGCACCAGCGTGCCACCGGCACCGAGGACACCGAATATGTCGTACACCGACAGATCGAAGTCGAGCGCGGACAGGGCGAGTACCCGGTCGTCCGGCCCGACGCCGAACCTGGTGCTGATGTCGGTGCAGGTGTTCGCCGCCGCGTCGTGGCTGACCTCGACGCCCTTCGGGGTGCCGGTGGACCCGGAGGTGAAGATGACGTACGCCGGATCGTCCGGGTCGACCGGCACCGGCGCGGCCAGCGGCGTCGCCGCGAGCGCCGCCGCCACCGCCACCGACAGCGCCGGAGCCGGGCCGGTGTCCGCGTCGTCGGCGGTGATCACCGCCGTGACGCCCGCGGCCCGGTAGATCCGCTCGCGACGCAGCGCGGGCTGCTCCACCCCGACCGGTACGTACACCGCGCCGGCGGCGAGGACGCCGAGGGCCGCCACCACCTGGTCCGGGCCCTTCGGCAGAGTGATCGCCACCGGATCGCCACGGCGTACCCCGGCGGTGACCAGCGCGCCGGCGATCCGCAGCGCCCGCTCGGCCAGCTCGGTGTAGGTCATCGTGGCCGGACCGCCGCCGCTGTCGTGCCAGATGAGCGCCGGGTGCTCCGGCGCGCAGTGGGCGGCGGCGAAGGCGCGGCCGTGCAGCGACTGCCGGGGGATCGGCGCGTCGGTGGCGTTGATCCGCTCCCGGACCGTCCGCTGCCCGGTCGGCAGCAGCGCTGGTACCGGCGTGTCCCAGTCGGCACCAGCGAGATGGTCGAGCAGGCCCAGGTAGGCCTCGAACATCGCGTCCAGTACACCGGGCAGGAACAGCTCGTCGACGCTGTCCCAGGTCACCAGCAACCCGTCGTGCGACTCCAGCACCTGGTTGTCCAGACACACCTGGGGTGACTGGGAGATGCCCCAGACCGGTTGCGGGAACGGCTCCGAGCGGTCCATGGACACCCCGTCGCCGACGCCGATCGCGCTGGTGAACACGACCGGCATCGCCTCCATGCTGCCGGTGACCCGGGCCAGTTCCCGCAGCAGCCAGGACGGGCTGACCTCGCGGTGGTCCAGGTCTTCACCCATCCGCCGGTGCAGCGCGGTGGCGTCGGCCAGGAAGGTGCCGCCGACGGTCGGCCGGTAGTCGGCCAGCGACAAGGTGGTGAAGTCGCCGAGTACCCGGTAGATGTGCGGATGCGCGTCGCGCCGGTTGAACAACGTCAGGGTGACGGTCAGGTCACGCCGGCCGCTCCAGGCACCGAGCACCTCGGCGTACGCGGCGAGCAGCACCGTCGACGGGGTGAGCCCGTGCCGGCGGGCCCGGTCCCGGACCGCCGCCCACGCCTGCGGTGCCAGGTGGTGCTGCCGGCGGGTGAACCGAGGTCGGGTCACCTCGGCCGGGTGGCGGGTGGTCGGCAACTGCGGCGCGGGCGGAAGGCCGGCGAGGCGTCGCGTCCAGTACCGCTGGTCCTGCTCGACGACCTCGGGATCCGGGCGGACCTGCAGCAGGTAGTCGCGGAACGACACCTCGATCGGCGGCAGGTCGGCGTCCGGCTGCCGATAGAGCAGGTCGAGCTCGGTGTAGAGGGTCATGATCGACAGAGCGTCGAAGACGATGTAGTCGAGTCCGACCGCGACCCTGGTACGGACCTGTCCGGCCTCGCGGTAGCGCACCGCCGCCACGTCGAACAGCGGCCAGCGGGCCAGGTCGGTCAGCAGGTGCGACCGGATCGTCCGGAGCTGCTCCAGCGCGGTGGCCGGATCGGCGTCGCCCGCGTCGCCCGCGTCGATCAGGTCGACCAGGTCGATCCGGACCGGCGGCACCTCGGGCAGGATCCGCTGGTTGCCGTCGCCGTCGAACACGGCCCGCAGCATCTCGTGCCGGTCGACCAGCCGTTGCCAGGCGTGTCGCAGCCGATCGAGGTCGACGTCGAGCCCGTCGAACTCGATGTACTGCCAGGTGCCGACCCCGCCGAGCGGCAGTCGGGGGTCGCGGCCCACGAAGTAGGCGCGCTGCACGTCCGTCGGCGGGAATGGTTCGTGCCGGTGCGCCAGGTCGGCGACCACCACCGGTTCGGCGATCTGGCTCGGGTCGGCGGCCGGCGTACCGGGCCGGGACGCGGCGTCGTCCAGTGTCAGACCGGCGGCGAAGTCCGCCAGCCGGGGGTTGGCGAACAGGGCGGCCAGCCGGGCCCCCCGCACGCCGCTGCCGCGCAGCCGGACCAGCAGGCCGGTGGCGAGCAGCGAGTCACCACCGAGGGCGAAGAACGAATCGTCCCGGCTCACCCGGGCCACGCCGAGCAGTTCGGACCAGACCTCGGCGACCAGCGTCTCCAGCGCGCCCTGCGGTGGCTGCGCCGGCCGCTCACCGCCGCGCCGCAGCTCGGCGTCGGCGGTCAACGCCGACCGTACGGCGGACCGGTCCACCTTGCCGTTGCCGGTCAACGGCAGTCGCGGCCACACCGTGACGCTGTCACACCGCATGTGCTCCGGCAGCCGGTCGGCGAGCCAACCGTCCAGATCGTCCGGCGGGCCGGCGTCCGTTCCGGCGGACGACATCGTGACGGCTGCGGCCAGCCGGCGGGCCGGACCCTCGCCGGTCACCACGGCGACCGCCAGATCGATCGCCGGATGGGCGACGAGCGCCGCCTCGACCTCGCCGAGCTCGATTCGGTGCCCCCGGATCTTGACCTGGTGGTCGGCCCGGCCGAGGAATTCCAGGGTGCCGTCCGGCCGGTAGCGGGCCAGGTCACCGCTGCGGTACCAGCGCCGTCCGGCGTACGTGACGAACCTGTCGGCGGTGCGCTGCGGGTCGCCCCGGTAGCCACGGGCGAGGCTGGCGCCGCCGACCCACAGCTCACCGGTCACCCAGTCGGGCCGGTCCCGGTCGTCGGCGTCGGCCACCCGGCAGACCACGTTGTCCAGCGGCACCCCCCAGGGCATCGACATCTCCTGCGGGCTGGTGGGCGGCACCTCGAAGACGGTGGAGTGGATCGCCGCCTCCGTCATGCCGCCGAGGGCGAGGAACCGGCAGGCCGGGGCGACGGTCCGCAGCCGGCCCGGCAGGTCAGGCCCGATCACGTCGCCGCCGAGCAGGACGGCCCGCAGCGCCGTCGCCGGCTGGGGGTCCGCCGAGTCGGCCGCTGGCCGGTCCGTGGCGGCGACCAGCAGCATGTCGAGCAGCGCCGGTACGGTGTTCCACACGCTGACCCGGTGCCGGGTCACCAGCCGCCACCAGCTGGCAGCGTCGCGCCGCTGGTCCTCACCGACGACCACCAGGGCGCCGCCGACGGTGAGCAGGCCGAAGACGTCGTACACCGACAGGTCGAACTCCAGCCCCGACAGGGTCAGCACCCGGTCGTCGGGGCCGAGGTCGAGCCGGGCGTTCAGCGCGTCGACGGTGTTCATCGCCGCCGCGTGGGTCACCTCCACCCCCTTCGGATCCCCTGTGGATCCGGAGGTGAACAGCACGTACCCGAGTGACTGCGGATCGACCGGCGTGGGCGGCGACGGTGCCCGCGTCGCCGCGTCGCCGACCAGCACCGGTCGGGCCCCGGCGGCCGACACCCGCTCGCGGTGGTCCCGGTCGGTGAGCACCACCCGCACCCCGCCGAGGGTGTGCACCCGGGCCCGACGGTGTGCCGGCTGGTCGATGCCGACCGGCACGTAGCAGGCCCCGGCGGCGAGCACACCGAGCACCGCCACGATCTGATCGGTCCCCTTGGGCAGGGTGACGCCGACCGGGTCACCGGGGCGCACCCCGTGCCCGGCGAGGAGCGTGTGGACGCGCGCGGCGGCGTCGGCCAGCTCGGCGTAGCTGACCGTGCGTGCGTCGTCGATGATGGCGGGCTGAAGTGGCTGTTCGGCGGCCTGCCGCAGGAAGCCGTCGTGCAGACAGCGCGCCGGCCGGTCGACCACTGTCGCGTTGACCGTCTCACGGACCGCCGCCTGCCCGGCCGGCAGCATCGACCCCACCGGGCGCAGCCAGGCATCGTCGGTGCCGACCAGCGACTCCACCAGCTCCCGGTACGCGGCGAAGGCCGCCGTCGCCACCCCGTCGGCCAGGACGTCGAGCCGCACGTCCCAGTTCAGCAGCAGTCCGCCGTCGAGCTCGGTGACCTGGGCGTCGAGCCACACCTGCGGGCCCTGCGAGATGATCCACGACGGCGCACCGAAGGTGTCCTGCAATGCCGTGTCGTAGATCTCACCGAGGCCCAACGCGCTGGTGTAGACGACCGGGGCGAGCACCGGCTGCCCCGTCTGGCGGGACAGGTCACGCAGTACCTCCACCCCGGCGTACGCGCCGTGGTCGACGGCGGCGTGCAGATCCGACTGCACCCGGCGGGCCCGGTCCGTGAACGGCAGCACCCCGCCGGTGTCGACGCCGAGCAGCACCGAGCTGGAGAAGTCACCGACCAGTAGGTCCACCCCGGACACCAATGGCTCCCGGGCGAACAGTGGAAGGTTGAGCAGGAACCGGCGGTCGTTGCTGAACGCTCCGAGCACCTCGGCGAAGGCGGTCGCCAGCGCGGCCGCCGGCGTCACCTGGTGTCGGGCCGCCCGCTCCAGCAGCGTCTGTTTGCGTTGCGGGTCGAGCCAGTGGTGCAGCCGTTCGCTGCGCACGGCGGCACCCGGCCGGCCGGCGTCCGGACGCAGTGGTAGCTGCGGGCCGCCGGGCAGGTCGTTGAGGCGGTCCCGCCACCAGTCGCAGGCCCGGTCCCGATCGGTCGCCGCCGCCCGCCGGTGCGCGGCCAGGTAGTCGGGGAAGCTCGAGGTGACCGCCGGCAGCGGTTCCGCCGGCTGCTGGTACAGCCGGCGCAGGTCGTTCAGCAGGATCCGCATGCTCAGCGCGTCCGCGACCAGCATGTCGAGGTCGACGTGCAGCCGGGTGGCACCGTCGGGCAGCAGACTCACCGCGACGGCGAGGACCTCGCCGTGTTCGACGTCCATCCGCTGGTGGGTGTACCGCTGCCGCAGCTCGGCCAACCGCCGCTCCACCTCCTGCGGTGCCTGCGTCCGCAGGTCGTGCACGGTCAACGCCGGTCCACCCTCGGCGACGATCCGTTGCCGCCCGGTGTCGTCGAAGCGGGCGCGCAGCATCCCGTGGCGGGCCGACAGCGCGGCCAGCGCACGGTTCAGGGCCTGCGGGTCGACGCCGTGGCCGTCGAACTCGACGTAGAAGTGGGCGGCGACCCCGCCGTACGGCTGGTTGTCCTGCCGGCCGATCCAGTACGCGTACTGCATGGTCGCCAGTTCGAGGGGTGCCGTTGGGTCGACCGGTCCGGTGACGTCGTCGGTCGGTGTCGTGCCCGGCCCGCCATCGGCGTCGTCGGTGCCCCCACCGGGGCTGCCGGTCGGGGTGTCGGTACGGTCCCCGGCCGGGGCGGCGGCGAGCGCGGCTGCCCAGTCGGCCAGCGTCGGTGCCTCGGCCAGCTGCTCGAAGGTGACCGGGTGTCCGGCCCGGCGCCACCCGGAGACCAGCCGGATCAGGGTGAGCGAGTCCAGTCCGAGCGTGAACAGGTCCGCGTCGGCGGTCAGCTCGGCGTACTCGACGTTGAGGGCCGCGGCGACCGCCGCCCGCACCGGGTCGACGTCCGACGGCGGCACACCCGCTGAAGTGGTGCTCCCGTCGGCGGCTGCCTGGTCGGCGGTGTGCGGGGACGAGATGGTCATCGCGCCTGGCCTTCGCTGTCCGTCGGCCGACGGCCGTTGTCCTGGTCGGTCACTGGTGCCGGCGGCTGTGCCGGTACGCCGCCGATGCCCCAGCGGTCGGCGGGTGCGGCCGTCAGTACCACCCAGGTCTGCGCCCGCGCGTCCTCGCCGAGTACCTCGCCGACGGCGTCGGACAGCCGGGTGACGAGCGCTTCCTGCACGGCCGGGGTGAGCCGTTCCTCGAAGATGCGGACGTCGATGAAGGGCATGAGATCTCCGTTTCGGTGTCGGGTTACCGGACTCAGGCCGACGTCACGGTGTGGTCGGGCAGCGGGACGGCGATGTCCGCGGGTGGCGGTCCGGCCGGCGACGGCGTCGTGTCGAGAGCTGCGGTGACCGCCTCGATCAGGTAGTCGAGCTGGGCATCGGTGATTCCCGGATGGCACGGCAGGTTGATCTGCTCGTCGAACCAGAGCCGCTCGGCGACCGGGGACTCACCTCGACGGTGGCCGCGGGCCCGCCACTCGGGGGTCAGATGCAGTGGGAAGTAGCGCAGTTGGACCTCCACCCCGCGGCGGTCCAGTTCCCGGACCAGGTACTCACGCGTCGCCCGGCCGGCCTCGACGAAGAAGGTGTACAGGTGGTAGGCGTGACCGATCCCCGGCGGCGGTCGGTGCAGCCGGACCTGCGGGTAGCGGCCGATGCACTCGTCGAGTCGTTCGGCGATGTAGCGGCGGCGGGCGGCGAGTCGCGCCATGCGGTCGAGCTGCACGATTCCCACCGCAGCGGCGGCCTCGGACATGGTGGCGTTCGTACCGGGTCTTCTGACGCGTGCATAGTCGCGTCCGTAGACCTCCTCGGAGAATCGCATCCAGGGCAGCAGGGGAGTGGGCGGCGGTTCCGGGAAGCGGGCCGGACCAAGTTCGACATCGGGCTGGTTCGACCGGATGCGGTCGATTCGCTCGACCCATTCGTCGCGGTCGAAAGTGAGCATTCCGCCCTCGCCCAGGGTGGTGATGTTCTTCGAGTTGTGGAAGCTGAAGCATCCGATGTCACCTAGTGCCCCGGGGCGGCGTCCGTGCCAGGTCGCACCGATCGCGTGGGCGCAGTCTTCGATGACCACGGCACCGTACCGGTGGGCGGCTGCGACGATGCGGCCCATGTCGGCCGGATACCCGCCGTAGTGGACCAGGATCACTGCCGCGGTGCGGTCGTTCACCGCCGCCTCCACCGCAGCCGGGTCGATGTTGAGTGACACCGGGTCGACGTCGCAGAAACGCACCCGCACGTCGTGCGCCAGCAGCGGGTGGATCGTCGCGGAGAAGGTCTGCGGCGTGGTGAGCACCTCGTCTCCCGGGCGGAGGTCGGCGAGGTGGATCGCCAGTTCGAGCGCCACGGTCCCGCTGGTCACCGACAGCGCGTGTCGAGTGCCTACGTGGGCGGCGAACCGTCGTTCGAAGGCCGTCCGACATGCGCCGGCCGACAGGGTCTGTCCGGAGTCGACCAGCTTGGTGATCGCGGCGAGTTCTGCGGCGTCGAGCACGCTGCCGCGCGTCGGAAAGGAAACCTGGTAGTCCTGATCGTCCATTGGTTCCGCAGCTCCTGCGATGGCGATGGGTGGACGGGAAACTAGCATGCCGAGTCGGCTGTGCAAAAGTGTTGATAGCTTGATCTGATTTGTTTATGGGCAGGCTGGAATGAGCATTGACGGACGCGCCGAAAAATGCTCCCGAGTGTGATCAGAAAGACTCTTCCAACTCCTCCTTGTTGACATCCGATGTGCTGGTCGACTTCACTGGTACGCGCTACCGGCTATTCGCCACGGAGGGCACTTATGCAATTCGGTGTGGGTTTTTTCCCGGTCCTGTCGCCGGACGAGAAGAGCGCGGTCGACTGGTACGACGAGAGCCTGGCGCTGGCGGAACTCGCCGACGAACTCGGCTACGAGCACGTCCAGGTGGTGGAGCACTACTTCTCCGCCTACGGCGGGTACAGCCCGGACCCGGTGACGTTCCTGGCGGCGGTCGCCGCCCGGACCCGTCGGATCCGGGTGACGACCGGCGCCGTGGTGCCAGCCTTCACCCATCCGATCAAGCTCGCCGGCAAACTGGCCATGTTGGACAACCTGTCCCACGGGCGGCTCGACGTCGGCTTCGGCCGGGCGTTCCTGCCGGAGGAGTTCGCCGCCTTCGAGGTGCCGATGAGCGCAAGCCGCGCCCGGTTCGCCGAAGGGATCGAGATCTGCCGCCGACTGTGGACGGAGACTGACGTTTCCTGGTCCGGTGACTGGGTCACCTTCGGCCCGGTGACGATGCTGCCCCGGCCGTACCAGCGGCCGCACCCGCCGATCTTCGTGGCCTCCACCACCAGTCCCGCGTCCTGCGCCGAGGCCGGCCGGGCCGGATACCACCTGCAGGTCGTGCCGACGGTGACCAGCCGCGACGGGCTGCAAGAGATGCTCGCTGCCTACCGCCAGGCCCGGGCCGCCGCCGGCCACCCCGGCCCGGGGCGGGTGCAGATCAAGTACACCTGCTATCTCGCACAGGACGGTGCCGCCGCGCTGGCCGCCGCCCGCCGGTGGGAGCTCAACTACATCGACAGGATGACCACCGCGATCGCCGCCTGGTCGACGGTGCGCAGCGCCGACTATCCCGGGTACGAGCAGCTCATCGACAAGGTCCGGCAGTACGACTTCGACCGGTCGCACGCCGACAACAAGGTCCTCGCCGGCACCCCCGGCCAGGTACGCGACCAGCTGGCCACGATCGCCGAATGGTTCGGCCCTGATGTGACCGTGTGCCTGCAGGTGAACCCGGGAGCGACCGCTGCGGCGGACGCGCAGCGGACGCTGCGGCTGTTCGCCGAACAGGTGGCGCCACACTTCGCCGACGCCGACCCGGTGGCACCGGACGATCCCGGTGCCGAACAGGCATCGGACGGTTCCGTCGAGGCCAGCCGTGCGCTCGCCGGACGCTGAGGTCGTCGTCGTCGGTCTCGGGGTGTTCGGTGCCGCCGCGTTGTGGCGACTGGCGGCGGCCGGCGTCGAAGCGATCGGCGTCGACCAGTTCACCCCGGGCCACGGCTTCGGCTCGTCGCACGGCGGGACCAGGATGTTCCGTACCGCCTGCCTGGAACACCCGGACCTGGTGCCACTGGCCCGCCGGTCCGGCCAGCTCTGGCAGGGACTGGCGCTGGCCGCTGGCGAGAACCTGTTCGAGCCGACCGGCGGGGTGCTCATCGGGCCCCGAGCCGGGCACGTGATCGCCGGCACCGTCGCCGCCGCCCGTCGCCACGGGCTCGACGTCGAGGTCTGGAACGCCGCCGAGGTGCGCGACCGGCTGCCCCGGCACGCCGGGATCGGCGACCACCACGCCGCGGTGTGGGAGCCGGCCGCCGGCCTGATCGCCGCGGAGGCGGCGGTCCGGGCAGCGGTGCGCGTCGCGGTCGGGCTTGGCGCGCGGGCGCTGACCGGCACCCGGGTGACCCGGATCGAGCTGGTCGCCGGCGGTGCGCTGGTGCACACCGCCGACGGCGGTGCGTTGCGGGCCAGGCGGGTCGTGGTCGCCGCCGGGGCGTGGCTGCCGGCCCTGCTGCCCGGGGTCCCGCTGCGGGTGCTGCGGGTGCCGATCACCTGGTTCCGGCCGGGCGACCCAGCCGATGCCGACCGGTACGGGCTGGCCGACGTGCCGGTGTTCATTCGGCAACTGGACGACGGCACCTGCGTGTGGGGGCACGGGGTGCACTCCGGCGGCGAGCTGAAGCTCGGCCTGGAGGACCACGGCGGTCTGCTGCGCGAGATGCATCCCGACAGCGACGACCGCCAGGTCGCCGCCGCCGACTGGGAGCCGCTGGTGCGCCGCCTCGACGTCGCACTGCCCGGTCTGCAACCGGTGCCGTCGCGGGCCGCGGTCTGCATGTACCCGATGACCCCGGACCGGCAGTTCGTGCTCGGCAGCCCGGGCGATGACACTCGGCTGATCGTCGCCGGGGGCGACAGCGGGCACGGGTTCAAACACGCCACCGGTGTCGGTGAGGTGGTGGCCGACCTGGTCCGCGGCACGACGCCGCCGGTGCCGGTGGCGTTCATGCATCCGGACCGGTGGTGACCGTGGCCGTCGCCAGACGTTGTGCGAGCACCTTCTTGTCGATCTTGCCGACGGCGGTCAGCGGCATCGCGTCGACATACTCGACGCGGTCCGGCAGCTTGTACGCGGCCAGCCCGCGTCCGCGCAGGAACGCCACCACCTCGGCGGCCGTCGGCGGCGGTCCGGCGCAGACCAGGACGGCCGCCGGCGCCTCACCCCACTGCTCGTCCGGTACGCCGACGAGCGCGGCCTGCCGGACGGCCGGGTGGGCGAGCAGGTGACCCTCCACCTCCGTCGCGGCGATCTTCTCGCCGCCCCGGTTGATTTGGTCCTTGACCCGGCCGACCACGGTGAGGTGCCCGGTGGGCAGTTCCCGGACCAGGTCACCGGTGCGGTAGAAGCCGTCGGGTGTGAAGGAGGCGGCCGCCGGGGCGTCGGCCCGGTAGTAGCCGCGCAGCGTGTACGGCCCACGGGTGTGCAGCTCGCCGGGCTCGCCGGCCGGTACCGGCCGCCCGTTGACGGGATCGACCACGCGGATCTCGTCGGCGGGGGAGCCGGGGCGGCCCTGCGTGGTGCAGACCAGCTCGTCGGGGTCGTCGAGTCGGGTGTAGTTGATCAGGCCTTCGGCCATGCCGTACACCTGCTGCAGCGGCACCCCGAGGGTGGGGGTGAACCGCCGTGCCAGCTCGTCGGCCAGTCGGGCGCTGCCGACCTGCACGAACCGCAGGCTGGACAGGTCGGGCCGGCTGTCGGCGTACTCGGCGAACCAGTATGGCACCAGCGGTGGGTTGAGCGCGGTGCAGGTGACCCGCTCCTGTTCGATCAGCCGGAAGGCGGTGGCCGGGCTCGGGTTGGGGGCGATGACGACGGTGCCGCCGGCCATCAGGGTGCCGAGCACGCCGGGGCAGGCGAAGGTGAAGTTGAAGCCGATCGGCAGCACGGCCAGGTAGACGTCGTCCGGTCCGAGCCGGCAGATCCCGGCGCCGCTGCGGGCGTTGTAGGCGTAGTCGTCGTGGCTGCGGGGGATGAGCTTGGGCAGCCCGGTGGTGCCGCCGGAGAGCAGCAGCAGCGCCAGGTCGGCGGCGGTCGGCCGAGGGCCGTCGTCGGCGGTCGCGGGCTGTTCGGGCGGGCCGTCGTGCAGGTCGGCGTAGCTGGTGAAGCCGGAGTCCGCCGGGTCGCCGAGCACCACGACGTGGCGCAACGGTTCGTCGGCGGTGCGGCGTTCGGCGTGCACCTGGGTGGCCAGGGTGCGGTAGTCGAACCGGGCGTGCCGGTCGGCGACGACGTAGCCGGCCGCGCCTGACAGCGCCGCCAGGTGGGCGATCTCCGCGCGGCGGTGTCCGGGCATGGCGTGTACGGGGACCGCACCGAGCCGTTGCAGACCGAACCAGATCTCGACGAACTCGGCCCGGTTGGGCAGTTGCAGGATGACCCGGTCGCCGCGACGCAGCCCGAGCCGGCGCAGACCGGCGCTGATCCGGTCCGCCGCGTCGTCCAGCTGCCGGTAGGTCCACCGTCGAGCTCCGTCGACCAGGGCGGTCCGTCCATCGTGCTGCTGCGCCCAGCGTCGGAGCAGGTGGTCGAAGGTTTCACCGGCCCAGAAGCCGGCGGCGCGGTAGCGCCGTGCGTCGGACTCCGGCCAGGCTACCCAGCCCGGGTCGACGATCGTACCGGGACCGGGCCGGTCCTCGTGGTCGGGGTTCATGCCGGGTCCCTTCTGGTCCGCTGATCAGGACTGTGCTTAGATACGTCTATCGCAGTTGAATGTCATTTTCAACAAGTCGCTGGGTGGAGTGACCCGAACAGACCGTGACTACGAGGCGGAGCCCGATGGATGTCGACGAACTGATCACCGAGTTGGACGCCGACGGCGTGACCCTGTGGCTCGAAGGCGACGAGCTGCGGTTCCGCGCCCGCAAGGGCGCCTTCACCGACGAGCGGCGGGCCGCCGTCCGCCGGCACCGCGAGGCCATCCGCGCACACCTGCGGCAGGCCGCACCCGCGCAGTTCACCGCCGACCCGGCCGGCCGGCACGAACCCTTCCCGCTGTCCGACCTGCAGGCCGCCTACCTGGTCGGCCGGGGCACCCACTACGAGTACGGCGGCGTCGCCTGCCATGCCTACGTCGAGTACGACTACCCCGACCTGGACCCGGCCCGGGTGCAGCGCACCTGGGACCGGCTCGTCGCCCGGCACGACATGTTGCGCGCCGTGGTGCACAGCGACGGCTACCAGGTCGTCCTCGCCCAGCCACCGGCCTGTCCGATCAGCGTCACCGACCTACGTGGACGTGCGGCGACCGAGATTGACGACCACCTGCGCCAGCTGCGCGACAGGCTGTCGCACCGGGTCGCCCCGACCGACCGCTGGCCGCTGTTCGCCCTGCACGTGACCCGTACCGACGACCGGGCGGTCCTGCACCTGTCCCTCGACCTGCTCATCGTGGACTACGCCAGCGTGCAGCGACTCGTCACCGAGTTCGACCAGCTCTACACCGACCCGCACGCCACTCTCGATCCCATCGACGTCACCTACCGTGACTACCTGATCAGCCGCCGTAGGATCACCGACACTCCGGCGTACCGCCGCGACCGCGAGTACTGGCTGCGCCGCCTCGACGACCTGCCCGGCGCCCCCGAACTACCCGCCGCAGACGCTGGCGACGCCGGTGCCGACGGGCCCGTCCGGTTCCGTCGGCGGGAACGCCAGCTGCCCGGCCCGCTGTGGACCGCACTGCGCGAGCGCGCGGCCCGCCACCAGGTGAGCGTCTCGACCGTGCTGCTCACCGCCTACGCCGAGGTCATCGGCAGGTGGAGTCGCAATCCGAGATTCACGCTCAACATCCCGACCTTCCAGCGGCTGCCGCTGCACCCCGCCGTTGAGTCGCTGGTCGGCGACTTCACCGTGGTCGAGCCACTCGCCGTGGACCTCACCACACCACTTCCTTTCGCCGAGCGCGCCACGGCGGTCGCCGGCCAACTCCTGGAGGACCTGTCGCACGGCCTGTTCACCGGCAGCGAGGTCCTCGCCGAGCTGAGCCGACGCACCGGCACCCGGCAGCTGCTCCCGGTCGTGTTCACCAGCACCCTCGACACGCCCGCACCGTCGCCGGCCCGGGGCCAGGTCGGGTACGCGATCAGCCAGACACCGCAGGTCTGGATCGACTGCCAGGTCATGCCGCGCGGTGACGGACTGGCCCTGTCCTGGGATGTGCGCGACAACGTACTGCCGGCCGACCTGGCCGACGACGCCTTCGGCGCGTGGGTCGATGCCGTCGAGCGTCTGGCCGACGACGACGGCCCGTGGCGGGATCCGTCCCCGGTCGCGTTGCCCGCCGCGCAGCGCGAGCGCCGCCGGCAGGTCAACGCCACCGACGGTCCGCTCCCCGACGGGCTGCTGCACGACGACGTCGTCGCCCAGGCGCGCCGCACCCCCGAACGGGTGGCGGTCGTCGCTGACGGACACGAGCTGACCTACCGCGACCTGCTCGACCGCGCCACCGCCGTCGCCGACCTGCTCGCCGGCGCCGGGCTACGTCCCGCCGAACCGGTCGCGGTGCTGATGGACAAGGGCTGGGAGCAGATCGTCGCGGTCCTCGGCGCCCTGCTCGCCGGTGGGGCGTACCTGCCGGTCGACGTCACGCAACCGGCCGCCCGGCGCAACGCCATCCTCACCGACGCGCAGGTGCGTACCGTACTGACCCAGTCCTGGCTGCTCGACGCCGCGGCCCTGCCCGACTCGGTCACCGCCGTCGCGGTCGACATCGTGGCTGCCGACACGGTGGCCGCTGGCGGGCCGTCGGCGCGGACCGGACCGGCATCCGGGAACCGGCCCCCGGCCGTCGCCCGTCCTGGCCCCGACGACCTGGCGTATGTCATCTACACCTCCGGGTCCACCGGAACACCCAAGGGCGTCATGATCAGCCACCGGGCGGCGCGCAACACCATCGACGACATCAACCGCCGGTTCGCCGTCGGCGCGGACGACTCCGTGCTCGGCCTGGCCAGCCTCGGTTTCGACCTGTCGGTCTACGACGTGTTCGGCCCGCTCGCCGTCGGCGGCCGGCTGGTGCTGCCCGACGCGGACCGCCGGGGTGACCCGTCGCACTGGGCCGACCTCGCCGACCGCCACGCCGTCACGATCTGGAACTCGGTGCCCGGCCAGTTGCAGATGCTGCACGACTACCTGCGGGCGGTGCCGGATCTGCGTCCAGCGGGGCTACGGCTGGCCATGCTCTCCGGCGACTGGATTCCGGTCGCCCTGCCGGACGCGGTCCGCGAGCTGCTGCCGCGACTGCGGGTGGTCAGCCTCGGTGGCGCCACCGAGGGATCGATCTGGTCGATCTGGCATCCCATCGACGTCGTCGACCACAACCGGCCCAGCATCCCGTACGGGGTGCCGCTGACCAATCAGACGTTCCACGTGCTCGACGCCCAGCTGCGGGACCGTCCCGACTGGATCGCTGGCGAGCTCTACATCGGTGGTGCCGGCGTGGCCCTGGGCTACTACCACGACCCGCAGCGCACCACCGACCGGTTCCTGCGGCATCCGAGCACCGGCGAACGGCTCTACCGCACCGGTGACCTGGGCCGCTACTGGCCCGACGGGACCATCGAGTTCCTCGGTCGCCAGGACGACCAGGTCAAGATCCGGGGCTACCGGATCGAACTGGCCGAGGTCGAGACCGCCGTGCAGGCCCACCCCGGTGTCGCCGGCGCTGCCGTGCTGGTCGACGCCGCCCACCCCGGCGGCAAGCGGCTCGCCGCGTTCGTCGAACCCGCCGTCACCACGCCCGACTCTGCCGCCGGGGCCGCCGCCGCCGGGACCGGTGCCGTCGCGGCGGCGGCGTCGCGGGCCGCGCAGACCGGGGTCGACCCGCAGGCCCTCGCCGACTTCCAGGCCGCGCTGGCCGAGGTCGCACTGACCGCGATGGCCGCCACCCTCGCCGACGCCGACGTCGCCACCGGTGACACCTGGCACAGCGCCGACGAGGTCTGCCAGGCGTTGGACGCCACCGCGGTGACCGCGCCGATCGTACGCCGGTGGCTCGCCGCGTTGACCCGCGCAGGGCGGCTCCGCGTCACCGACGCCGCCCGCTACGGCGATCTCGCCGTACCGGCGCCCGACGAACTCGACGGCGCTTGGCTGCGACTCACCGAAGCCGATCGTCGGCTCGACTACAGCACCGACCTGATCGACGCGGTCCGCACCTGCACCGACCACCTGCCAGCGCTGATCGCCGGCAGCACCGACATCCGCGCGTTGCTGTTCCCCGGTGCCCGCGCCGACGCGATGGCCGCTGCCTACCGCGACAACCTCGCCGTCGCCCACCTGCACCAGGCGATCGTCGCGGCGCTGCGGCACATCGCCGAGCGGCACGACGGCGACGGAGCGCTGCGGGTGCTGGAGGTCGGCGGCGGTGTCGCCGGCACCACCAGTCTGCTCGCCCCCGCCCTGGCCGAGTACCGCCCCGACTACCTGTTCACCGACCCGTCGACGTTCTTCCTCAACGAAGCCCGGGACCAGTTCGCCCACCATCCGTGGATCCGCTACGCCCGCTTCGACCTGCGCGACGACCCCCGCTCCCAAGGGCTGACCCCGAACAGCGTCGACGTGGTCGTCGCCGCGAACCACCTGCACACCGCACCGGACGCGGCCGCCGCCGTCGAGCGGCTCACCGGGCTGCTCGCCCCCGGCGGCTGGCTCGTGATCATGGAACAGACCCGCGACGACGACCCGGCGCTGCTGGTGTCCATGGAGTTCCTGGAGGCCGCCGCGGGCCCGTTCACCGACGTGCGCGCTGCCGCCGGCCAGTCGTTCCTCACCGGGCCACAGTGGCGTGAGCTGCTCGGCGCGGCCGGAGCCGAGCTGGTCACCCATCTGCCGGCGGCCGGCGAGCCGCTGCACCCCACCGG
Source organism: Micromonospora sp. ABR4_055 (assembly GCF_056160425.1). Taxonomy (NCBI): domain Bacteria; kingdom Bacillati; phylum Actinomycetota; class Actinomycetes; order Micromonosporales; family Micromonosporaceae; genus Micromonospora; species Micromonospora sp. ABR4_055. The sequence continues at coordinate 21,938 of NZ_JBSWXD010000017.1, read as the reverse complement.
TCAGCAGCTGTTCCTCGCCCGGGTCAAGACCGACCGGACGCCGGTGACCACCGCCGACCTTGTCCGGCACACCACCGCCCGACTGCCCGACTACATGGTGCCGACGGTGTGGCAGCTGGTCGACGGGTTGCCTCGTACCAGCAACGGAAAGGTCGACCGCAACCGGCTGCGGACCTGGCTGCCCGGCACCGACCAGGGCCAGCAGACCGCGGCGGTGGCCGCCGATCCGGTGGACGCGCTGGAACGCCACCTCGCCGGCATCTGGGCGGAACTGCTCGACCGCGAGTACGTCGGCCGCCACGACGACTTCTTCGCCCTCGGCGGCGACTCGCTGCTCGTCGCCCGCCTCGTCGGCCTGCTGCGGGAACGCGTCCCCGACGTGGTAGCCCTCGAGTGGGAGGTGGTGCTGCGACACATGCTGCGCCAACCGACCGTCGCCGCACTCGCCGCCTACCTGCGTACGGTCACCACACCGCAGACGTCGGCGCCAGGCGACGGTGCCGTCCGCACCTCACCGGTGGTCCGACTGCACGGCGCCGGCACCGATCCGCTCACCGTACTCGTGCACGCCGGCACCGGCACGATCATGCCGTACCGGGCGATCATCACCGAGATCCGCCGCCGCTCCGCCGGCACCAGCTCGGTCATCGGTGTCGAGGTACCGCATCTGCCGACCTTCCTGGAGGCCGACCCGGCCGGCCTGATCGACCGGATCGCGGCCGACTACGCGACCGAGATCGGTGAGCTCGGTGCCCGTGAACTGCACGTCGTCGGCTACTGCCTCGGCGGTCTGATCGCCACCGAGATCGCCCGTGGCCTCAGCGAGCGCGGCGCCAACGTCGCGACCCTGACCGCGATCAGCAGCCACAGCCCCCGGTTCCGGCTCGACGACGAACTGTTGTCGGAGTACTCGTTCGCCGTGATGATGGGCATCGCGCCCGCCGATATCGGGTTCCCCGCCGACGAACTCGCGGTGGCCCGTGCAGCCGACGCGGTCCTGGCCGGTAGCCCCGGTGTGCTGCGTGACGGCGGCTTCGTCGAACTGACCGGCGAGCACGCCGACGTCGCCGCCGCCTTCCGGGCGCTCGCCGCACTGCCCCGCGAGCAGCGGGTCGCCCGGATGTGCGAGGCGGTTCCCGCCTCGGCCGGGATGTACGAGCCGGACCACATGATGCGGCTGTTCCGCACCTTCCGGCAGAGCGTGTTCGCCATCACCCGCTACGAACCGGAGCCGTACGCCGGCGACATCACCTTCCTGCGCCACAGCGGTGCCTACCCGTTCCCGGGCAGCCGGGACGCGGTCACCCAGCACTGGGCCGAGCTGTGCCTGGGCGACCTGCGCATCGTCGACGTCCCCGGCGACCATTTCAGCTGCATCGACGTGGCGCACGCCCCGGGCGTCGTCAAACTGCTCAGCGAGATCACCGACGGGGCGGTGACCCGATGATCGGTGTACTGGGGGCCTCCGGATCGGTCGGTCAGGGCGCCGTTGCGCACCTGCACCGCCTCGGCGTCGGGCCGCTGCGCCTCGGCGCCCGCAGCGGCGATCCACTGCGGCGCGTCGCCGCCGATCTACCCGGTGCCAAGATCGAAACGGTCCAGGTCGACGTACGGGATCCGGCCGCTCTGGCGGACTTCTGCACCGGCACCTCCCTGGTGGTCAACTGTGCCGGGCCGACGTACGAGCTGAAGGAGGCGGTTGCGGCGGCGGCGCTGGCGGCCGACGCGCACTGTGTCGACGTGGCCGGTGACGACCCGGTCCACGAGGCCCTGACCGGCGGCGGTGTCCCCGACAGCGGCCGTACGGTGGTGCTGTCCGCCGGCACCCTGCCCGGCCTGTCCAGCCTGCTGCCGCGCTGGCTCGCCAGCACCGAGTTCGACGACGTCGGCACGCTGACCGCCTGGGTCGGTGGTGTCGAACACTGTTCCCCGGTGGTCGCCATCGACATGATGCTGTCGCTGCGCTCCGGTGGTGCCGCCGGTGCGGCGTACGGCGAGGCCAACGCCGCCTGGCGGGGCGGGGCGGTACGGTCCCGGGCGCTGCGTCCGGCAGAGGACGCGACCGTGCCGCAGTTCACCGGATCCGTCGCGGTGCAACCGTTCCTCAGCGCCGAGACCCGCCGACTGGCCCGTGCGCTGCGGCTGCGCGACGTCGACTGGCTCAACGTCTACCCGGGGCCCCAGGTGCGGACGCTGCTGGCCGCGCTGCCGGCCGCCGCCAGCGTCGGGGCCGACGAGGCGGACCTCGCCCGGCGGATGATCCGGGCCGCTGAGCTGGACCTCGCCGGCCGCTGCCCCTACTACCAGATGGTCTTCACGATGGGCGGTACGCGCGGCGGCGTCCCCGTCGAGCGGACCGCCGTGCTGCGGGCCACCAGCAGCTACCGCCTCACCGGGCTGGTCGGTGCGCTGGCCGCCGTGGCGGTACTCGACGGCGACGTACCACCCGGAGTGCACTTCGCCGCCGACGTGCTGGACCCGGCGGCCGCGGTCGCCGCGCTGCGCGGGTCGGGGGAGCCGCTCACCGTGCGGCTGGTCGACGGCGACACCGCCGACGACACCGAGGAGGGCACGCTGTGAGTACACCGCTGCGGGTGCTGGTCTGCGGCACCAACTTCGGCCGGTTCTACCTGCGCGCGGTCGCCGACCTCGCACCCGACCTGGTCCTCGCCGGCGTGCTCAGCCGGGGCGGGACCGCCTCCCGGGCACTGGCCGACGAGTACGGGGTGCCCCACCACGACAACCTGGACACGGTCGACGCCGACGAGATCGACATCGCCTGCGTCGTCGTCGGCTCCACCATCTCCGGCGGAGCGGGCACCGACCTCGCCCGGGCGTTACTGGCCCGGGGCGTGCACGTGCTGCAGGAGCACCCGGTGCACCACGACGAACTTGTCGACTGCCTGCGGGCCGCGCGCCGCCACGGCGTGCAGTACCGGGTCAACGCCCACTACCGGCACGTCGAACCGGTCCGTCGGTTCCTCGCCGCAGCGGCCCGGCTCCGCTCCCGCGAGAAGCTGGTGTTCGTCGACGCCGCGAGCCCGGTGCACGTGCTGCATCCGTTCGTGGACGTGCTGGGTGCCGCGCTCGGCGGTCTGCGTCCGTGGCGCGTCGACGAGGCGGTCGCCGGCGGTCCGCTGCGGTCGGTCACCGGCCAGGTCGGCGGTGTGCCGCTGACCTTGCGGGTGCACCACGAGCTCGACCCGGCCGACCGCGACAACCATGCCCTGTTCTGGCACCGGATCAGTCTCGGCACCCGGGCCGGGGTGCTGACCCTGGCCGACACCCATGGACCGGTGCTGTGGACACCGACGCTGCACGCCGACCGGGACACCGACGGTCGGCTGGTCTTCACCGGCGGGCAGCTCGACCAGCTGGGCAGCGCGCCGCTGCCGGGCACCGCCGCCGGCAGCCAGCGCGACGTCTTCGACCGGCTCTGGCCGGAGGCGGTGCGGCGCGCGCTACGGGGGTTCGCGGACGCCGTGCGTCGTAGTGGCGATCCGCTGCGGTCCGCCCAGTACGACATCACCGCCTGCCGGATCTGGTCGGAGCTGGCGGCCCGGCTCGGCCCACCGGACGTGGTGCGACCGGCGACCCCGTCGCGGATCACCATCGCCGATCTCACCGAGCCCACCGAGGGAGCCGCTGAGCCGACCGACGGCAGCGACGCGGCGGAGCCGTACTCGCCGACCGCCGAGTTCTTCGACCTCGCCGCTGCCGCGCACGTCGCGACCGGCAGCGCTCCTGCGGTCGTCGCGGCACTGGCCGGGATCGACACTGCCGCCGGCCCGGTGGTCGAGATCGGTGCCGGGACCGGCCTGGTCACCGTCGCCCTCGCCCGGGCCTTCCCGGACCTGGAGATCCTCGCCCACGAACCGGCCACCGGCATGCGCGCCGTGCTGACCAGCCGGATCTACCGGGATCCCGACCTGCGCCGCCGGATCACCGTCTGCGCCGAACCCGCCCCGGACCTTGATCTGCCGGACACCATCAGCGGTGCCGTCGTCTGCGGAGTCGCCGGCCACCTCGACCAGCCCGACCGGGTACGCCTGTGGCGGCGGCTCGCCGAACGGTTGGCCCCCGGCGGACGAATCGTCGTCGAACTGATGGCCATCGACCGGCCGCTCGTGCTCGACCCCACCCGGCTGTCCCGCGTCGAGGTCGGCGCTCAGCGCTACGAGTGGTGGTTCTCCGGTGAACCCGACGGCCCGGACCGGATGCGCCTGCGAACGACATGGCGGGTGTCGACCGAGGACGGTACGGCCGTGCGCGAGGTCGCCGACCACTACCACTGGTACACCCTCACCCTCGCTGACATCGCCGCCGAGTCCGATATGCCGCTGCACGACATTCCACAGGCCGGCACCGGCGGACCGCCGATCGGCGTGCTCGTGCCGGCACCCCGGACCTCTACCGACCAGGAAGGAACGTCCCGATGACCAAGGCTCTTCCCGCCGAGACCCAGACACCGCCGGCGTTTCCGGTACCGAGGGAGTGCCCCTTCGCTCCGCCGGAGCGCTACGCCGCACTACGCGCCGCCGAACCGGTGTCCCGGGTGACCCTGCCCACCGGCAAACAGCCGTGGATCGTCACTCGCTACGCCGACGTGCGGGCGTTGCTGGCCGACCCCCGGGTCAGCGCCGACATCCGGCATCCGAACTTTCCGGCGATGGGCATCGGTGAGCAGGAGGCCGGTGCGAAATCGCGGCCGTTCATCCGCACCGACCCGCCGGAGCACACCCGCTTCCGCCGGATGCTCCAGGCCGAGTTCACCGTCAAACGGATCCGGGACATGCGTCCGACGATCCAGCACACCGTCGACGGGCTCATCGACGACATGCTGGACAGCGGTTCGCCGGTGGATCTGGTCACCGCGTTTGCCAACGCGGTCTCCACGACGACCGTACTGGGCCTGTTCGGCGCGCCCACCGACGACATCGAGTTCTTCCGCGACGTGACCCGCATCTCCGGTGGACGCACCAGCAGCGCCGAGGAAGTCAGCGCCGCCCTCGCCAGCATGTTCCGGATGCTGGACGGGCTGATCACCGCCCGGGAGCAGGCACCCGGCGACGACCTGTTGTCCAAGCTGGTCGTCGACCACCTGCGGGCCGGTGTGGTGACCCGGCACGAGCTGCTCTCCGCGATCGGGATCACCATCGTCGCCGGAAGGGAGACCACCACCAGCATGATCGCGCTCGGCACTCTGCTGCTGCTGCGCCACCCCGAGCAGCTGGCCCGGCTGCGCGCCGAGCCCGAGCTGATGCCGGCGGCCGTCGAGGAGCTGCTGCGTCTCCTGTCCGTCGCCGACTCGATCCCGCTGCGCGTCGCCGCCGCCGACATCAACCTCGACGGGACGCACATCCAGGCGGGCGACGGCATCATCGCCCTGCTCGCCGCCGCCGACCACGACCCGGAGGTGTTCCCGGACCCGCAGCGGCTGGATTTCGACCGGACCAACCGGCACCACGTCGCCTTCGGCTACGGGGTGCACCAGTGCATCGGTCAGAATCTGGCCCGGCTGGAGCTGGAGATCGCCATCGGCACCCTGATCCGGCGCATCCCGAATCTACGGCTGGCCGGCGAGTTCGACGATCTCGAGTTCAACAACGACGCGGCGACGTTCGGCATCCAGGCGATGCAGGTGACCTGGTGAACACCGCGATCCACGGCCCGTGGCTGCGCTGCTACCAGCGGCGTCCGGCGGCCGCCGTACGGCTGATCTGCTTCCCGCACGCTGGCGGCGGTGCCGGCAGCTTCCGCGCATGGGACGCGCTGCTGCCTCCCTCGGTCGAGCTGGTCTGCGTGCAGTATCCGGGACGGGAGGACCGGTTCGCCGATCCGCTTGTCGACGACATGGACGCGCTGACGGCGCCGGTCGCCGACGCCGTGGCGCGCCTCGCCGACCGGCCCTACCTGGTCTTCGGTCACAGCATGGGTACGGCGGTGGCGTACGAGACGGTTCAGCGGCTGCGCCGCCTCGGCGCCCGGCAGCCACAGTGGCTGTTCGTCTCCGGCCGCCCCGCTCCGGGCGAGGTGGTCGGCGGCGAGGTGCACCGGCGTGACGACGACGGACTCTGCGCCGAGCTGAACCGGCTCGGCGGCACCCACGACGAGGTGCTGGCCGATCCGGAGCTGCGCCGGGCGGTGCTGGGCTACGTCCGCAACGACTACCGTCTCATCGAGACGTACCTGCCGGCGCCGGCGGCGCCGCTGGACTGCCCGGTCATGGTGCTGCGGGGCGATGCCGATCCGGAGCTCGACGACGGGCAGGCGTACAGCTGGGGCCAGCTGACCAGTGGCCGGTTCGACGTGCGGACGTTCCCCGGCGACCACTTCTACCTGGTGCCGCAGCGGCGCGCCGTCATCTCCGCCATCCTGAGCAAAATCGATCCGGTGCTGACCCGCACCCCGGTGGCCTGGCCCAGCATGCCGTGACCGCTACCCGCGTTTCGACCGTCAATGCCAACCCGTCCGATCGGAGGAGAGCCGGTGCGTGACTACTACTCGCCGGTGGCCGAGTTCTACGAGATGGTCGCCGCCCGACAGGCGACCAGCAGCGGACCGGCCCTGGCCGCCGCGCTCACCGGTGTCGACCCGTCAGCCGGGCCGGTCGTCGAGATCGGTGCCGGTACCGGTCGGGTCACCGAGATCATCGCCGCGGCGCTGCCGAGCGCGCGGATCGTGGCGGTCGAGCCGTCCACCGCGATGCGGGCGGTGCTGACCAGCCGGGTCGCGGCCGACGACGGGCTGCGGCAACGGGTCACCGTGGTCGACGCCGCCGCACCGGACCTGCCGCTGCCCGCCATCATCTGCGCCGCCGTGGTGTTCGGCGTCGCCGGTCACCTCGACGAAGCAGCGCGGATCCGACTGTGGCGGCTGCTACGGAGCCGGCTCGCGCCCGGCGGTGTGGTGGTGGTCGAGCTGATGGGCGTACGGCAGCCGCGGGAGATCCCGTCGGCGCTGTCGATCCGCGATTCGATCGGCCGGCACGACTACGAGTGGTGGGTCGCCGGTAGCCCGGCCGGCGGTGACCTGATGCGGTTCACCACCACCTGGCGGGTGTACCGCTCCGGTCGGTTGGTGCGTGAGGTGACCGACAGCTACGACTGGCACACCATCGACGGCGACCAGCTCGCCCGCGAGTCCGGCATGGTCAGCCGGCCCGCCGCCGCCGTCACCGGTGCCGGAGCTCCGGAGGTGGTCGTCCTTGCCACCGCATGATTCGACTACGGCCGCCCGCCGGACCCTGATCACGGTCAGCGTCGCTGCGGCTATCACCACGATGGACATCACCATCGTCAACGTCGCGTTGGCGGCGGTCGCCGCTGATCTGTCGGCTACTCTCCCGCAGCTGCAGTGGACGGTCAACGCGTACCCGCTGCTGTTCGCGGCCTTGCTGCTCGTCGGCGGATCGGTGTCGGACCGGCTCGGTCGGCGGCGGATCTTCGTCGCCGGCGTGGTGCTGTTCACCGTCGGTTCGCTGCTGTGCGGCGTTGCGCCTGACCCGGGGGTGTTGATCGCCGGCCGGGCGGTGCAGGGCATCGGTGGCGCGCTGATCTTCGCGCCCGCGTTGCCGTTGCTGGCGGCGGCCTACCCGGGGGAGCGGCGCAACGCCGCGATGGGAGTGTTCAGCGCGACCGCCGCCGTCTCCGCGGCCATCGCGCCGCTGGTCGGCGGTGCGCTGGTGTCGAGTCTCGGTTGGCGGGCCATCTTCCTGGTGAACCTGCTGCCCGGCGCGTTCGTGCTGTTCGGCGCGCTGCGCTGGCTGCCGGCCGCCGGTCGGCAGCGGGGCCGTCGGCTCGACCTCGCTGGGGCGGTCCTCGGGGTGCTGCTGCTCGGGGCGGTCAACCTGGCGGTCATCTCCGGCGCCGACGACGGATGGACGCGTCCGGTCACGCTGGTCGCCGCCGGCGTCGCGCTGGTCACCCTCGTGCTGTTCGTCGCCACCGAGCGGCGGGTCGCTGATCCGATGCTGCAACTGGCGTTGTTTCGGATCAGGGCCTTCACCGGGGTGAGCGTGCTGAGCTTCCTGACCCGGGCGGTCGGGTTCGGCACGATGCCGTACCTGGTGCTGTGGCTGCAGGGCATGCTCGGTTACTCGCCGCTGCAGGCCGGGCTGCAACTGTCCGCGTTGTCGGCGGCGATCGTGGCCGGCAGCCTCGTGGTGGCGCGGCTGCAGCACCGGTACGGCAACCGTACGGTCGTGGTCACCGGTTTCGTCGTCATCTGTGTGGGCTACCTGCTCGTCGCCCGGGTCGGCGCCGACTCGACATGGCTGGTCGCATTGCCGGGCCTGGTACTGATCGGCGCCGGCATGGGACTGCTGTTCGCGCCGCTGATGGGCATCTCGGTGTCGGTGGTACCGCCGCAGCGGGCGGGGATGGCCAGCGGTACGGCGAACGCGTTCTTCCCACTCGGCACGGCGGTCGGTGCCGCCGTCTTCGGCGCGGTGCTCGCCGGCCGGGTCGGCTCGGGGTTGTCTGACGACGCGATACGGACTGCCGGGGCGGCCGGGCCGACGGCCCAGCGGCTGCGGGATCTGACGTCGGCCGGGCGGTTCACCGACCTGCCGCCTGAGGTGGAGGTGCTGGCCCGAGTCGCGTTCGCCGAGGGCCTGGCCACGGTCTCCTGGGTGGCGGCCGGGGCGGCGGCCGTCGGAGTGGCGGTCGCGCTGGCGACGGTTCCGTCCCGACGTGACAAGCCGGACGTCGCCGTCGCGCGGACACCGGCGAGGGCCGACGTACGGCGACCGGACGGCGGCGACTGATCACGGAAGTCGGGCGATGTGGGTACCGGTCATCGTGCCACCGGTGCCCGGCACCCACATCACCACCGATCCTCCTCGCCACCATTATGATAATGGGAATCGTTATGTACAAGGGGGTTGGTGTCGTGAAGCAGTCGCCTGCGGAGCCCGGCCGATCCACCCGGCAGCGCAACGAGATCCTCACCCTGCTGGACGCGACCGCCGAGTTCCGCAGTGCTCAACAGCTGTACGCAGAGCTACGTGCCCAGGGCTCGACCGTTGGCCTGACCACCGTCTACCGGACCCTGCAGGTGTTCGCGAATGCCGGTCAGGTCGACGTGATGCACGGCGCGGGTGGCGAGCAGCTGTACCGCCGGTGCAGCCAGACCGAGCATCATCACCTGGTGTGCCGGCTCTGCGCCCGTACCGTCGAGGTGGCCGGGCCACCCACCCAGGAGTGGATCGGTCAGGTCGCCGATGAACACGGCTTCACCGACGTGAACTACATGCTCGAGCTCTTCGGGGTCTGCATCAACTGCGCCCGGCGCGGCGATGACTGAACGATCGGGCCCGACGGTGACGGCGGGCCGGTTCCGCGAGGTGATGCGCGCCTATCCGACCGGCGTCGTCGGGGTGACCGCCGCCACCGACCGAGGCCCCCGCGCCCTGCTGGTCGGCTCCTTCCTCTCCATTTCGCTGCGGCCGGCGCTGGTCGGGTTCTGCGTGGGGGAGCAGTCCACGACCTGGCCGGACATCCGACAGGCGGCCCGGTTCGGGATCGGCATTCTCGCGGCCGACCAGCAGGACCTCGGCAGAACGCTCGCCGCACCCGGCCCGCAACGCCTGGCCGGAGTGCCGTGGCGGCCGTCCAGTGCCGGTGTCCCGGTCCTCCCAGGCGTGCTCGCACATCTGGAATGTGTACCGGTCGTCGAGCACCCGGCCGGCGACCACACGCTCGTTGTCGCGGAAATCCGCTCCGCTGAGAGCCTTCGCGACCACCAACCGCTGATCTTCTTCCATCGCACCTTCGGCACCGTCACCGATGCCCGCAGCGGCGACCGACAGGTACGGTCCGGCTGATCGCCAGTCCCCGGCGGCGTAGCTGAACGCCGGATTATCGGCCGAGTACGACGTGCACAGGTTGCGCCCCTGGCCCGCCACGGACCACCTGAGGTTCAAGCGTAGAAGTCACCATAAAGGCTGAGCTACGCCAGCTCGCCGGCCATGACCCTCGCCGAGATCAACACCGCGGTCGAGGCGCTCTCCGGCATCGCTGACGTCCTACGCACCGCCGACCCCGTCGACAAGGCCCAGGTCTACCAGCAGCTCGGACTCAAGCTCACGTACAAACCAGGCCCCCGCATCATCGAAGCGGAGGCCAACCCTGATGGATCAGGTACCAGTTTGTGTCCGAGGGGGGACTTGAACCCCCACGCCCTATACGGGCACTAGCACCTCAAGCTAGCGCGTCTGCCATTCCGCCACCCGGACCTACCCGGACCACTCTACCGCCCCCATTCGGTAGGCCGACAGCCGGACGTCGACACCGTGGGGTCGGCGGCTGAGGGCCGCACGGGGCAAGACTGTACACGAACGGAGTGGATCATGCACAACCGTGCCGACGGGCGTTGCCGGCAGGCACGGCAGCTAACCGGACAGGAGCATCTGGATGGTGCCGGCCACTGCGGTCACCGCGTCGAGCGGGGCGTCCGCGAGCCGGCAGATCGCCACACCGAGCAGTAGCCAGGCTCCTCGGCGGCGCAACACGACCCGGACGGTGACATGGAACTCGACCGGCGGCAGGGGCCGGGCCGCCTGGCTTGCTCCGACGCTGCCATCGCCGCCGGCGTCCGCGCGGTGACCTGGTCCGCGTCGGCCTTGGCCTCCGACCGACCGTCGTCCGGTCGTCATGACCGATTCCGATGTCCGGCCGACCGGTCCCGGATCGACTGACGTGCCTCGGTAGCCGACATGCCGAACAGGTGCCTGAAGTCTCGGGCGAACTGGTCCGGACGGGAGTAGCCGTGCGCGGAAACGATCTCGTTGATGGCGGTCGACGACAGTTCCGGGTCGCGCAGGCTGCGGCGGCATTCCGTCAGCCGCAGTTTCTTGACGAGTTGCATCGGTGTCGTCCCGGTGTCTTCGAGAATCCTGTACAGGTAGCGGGCGAGATGCTGGCGGCTCCGGCGATTCCGACCAGGAACGCCGCGACGAGCCCGCGTCCCGGCATCCGTCTCGGTAGGATCGAGCCGACGAGTGGGCGTACCGCCGCCTCGGGCGCTGGCACGAGAGCCCGGGGGAAGGTCACCATTGCCAGCCTCATGGGGGTACGCCCGGGCACGTGCCGGGCATCCCAGGGGCGTGACGTGTCATAGAGCGCGATGTCCCGTGGGCGTAGCGTCCCTGGTTACCGTTCTGCTCGACCCGGAGCTCGCCGCTGACGAGGACGCAGACCCGGTAGGACTCCGGATCACTGGCCCGGATCAGCCGTTGCGTCCGGAGGGCCACGCCTTCGGTGTCGGACAGCCAGCTCGTCGCCTCGACCTCATATTGGCCGACCTGGGCGATCCGAATCGCGGCGGTCAGGGACAGCGACGAACGGCCACGGATCTCCACCGGCGCGACCTCGGCCGTCGCTTCGGTTCGGTAGTACTCGTAGCGGTCCAGGGGGGTGGACCGAACCGGTGTCGTAGAGGGTACGCACTGCAGATCACTTCCTGCTCGAAAACTCTGCTGACAAGAGAAGTGTCGGCACCGTGGACCGGGTGGAGTTGGCTGTGGATGCACAAATCACACTGTCGTACGTCGATATGCCGGCCGCCTTGCCGGTCCACCGTGTCGGCGTCAACGGCCGGCCAGGGGCAGGTCAGAGCATGTCAAGGGTCGTTGTGCCCCTGCCTGACAGGCACTGGAGCCCGGGAAAAACCGCAGCGGCCCCCCTACGATCGGTCGTGGACGTACCCCCTGATGAGGAGGAATCCGCTCGTGACTGCCGTGACCGATCAGCGCACCCCGACCTGGGCCGGCCGCGCCGGCGCGGACGACGGGCTGCTGCGGGTGCTCGCCGCGCCCGACGACGCCGAGCTGGCGCAGTTGGACGCCTGGTGGCGGGCCGCCAACTACCTGACCGTCGGGCAGATCTACCTGCGGGGCAACCCGCTGCTGCGCGAGCCACTCGCCCCGGAGCACATCAAGCCGCGGCTGCTCGGCCACTGGGGGACCAGCCCCGGCCTTTCGTTGATCTACGCCCACGTGTCCCGGTTGATCCGGCACACCGGCCAGCAGGCGATCTACCTCACCGGCCCCGGCCACGGCGGCCCGGCGCTGGTGGCCGCCGGCTACCTGGAGGGCACATACACCGAGATCTACCCGGACGTCACCCGCGACGAGGCCGGCATGCTGCGGCTGTTCCGGCAGTTTTCCAGCCCCGGCGGCATCCCCAGCCACGTCTCGGTCACCACCCCCGGCTCCATCCATGAGGGCGGCGAGCTGGGCTATGTCCTGGTGCACGCCTTCGGCGCGGTGATGGACAACCCGGACCTGCTGGCGGTCGCCGTGGTCGGTGACGGCGAGGCGGAGACCGGGCCGCTGGAAGGCTCCTGGAAGGGTGTGTCGTTCATCAACCCGGCCCACGACGGCGCCGTGCTGCCGATCCTGCACCTCAACGGCGCGAAGATCGCCGGTCCGACGGTGCTGGGACGCAAGGACCGCGGTGAGGTCCGTGCGCTGCTGGAAGGCCACGGGTACGAGGTCATCGAGGTCGAGGGCGACGACCTGCCCGGCATGCACTTGCGGTTCGCCGCCGCCCTCGCCGACGCCTGGGGCAGGATCCGCCGGATCCAGGAGGCCGCTCGCTGCGGCGACTGGGACGGCTCCCGTCCCCGCTGGCCGCTGATCATCCTGCGGTCGCCGAAGGGCTGGACCGGTCCGGAGCAGGTTGACGGCGTCACCGTCACCGGCACCTGGCGGTCGCACCAGGTGCCGCTGTCCGGCGTCCGGGACAACGCCGACCACCTGGCGATCCTGGAAACCTGGCTGCGCTCGTACCGCCCGGAGGAACTGTTCGGCGCCGACGGCGCGCCGACCGCGACGGTGACCGGCGTCAACCCCGACGGCGACCTGCGGATGAGCGCCAGCCCGCACGCCAACGGCGGCCTGCTGACCCGCGACCTGGACATGCCCGACTTCCGCGAGTACGCGGTCGACGTGCCGCAGCCGGCGCGGCTGCGCGCCGAGTCGACCCGCAAGCTCGGCGAGCTGATGCGTGACATCTACACCCGCAACCCGGACCGGTTCCGGCTGTTCTGCCCGGACGAGACGAATAGCAACCGGCTCGGCGCCGTCTTCGAGGTCTCCGACCGCGGCTTCATGGAGCAGGTGTATCCGACAGACACGGCGATCAGCCGGCACGGACGGGTGATGGAGGTGCTGTCCGAACACAACTGCCACGGCTGGCTGGAGGGCTACAACCTGACCGGCCGCCACGGCATGTTCGCCACCTACGAGGCGTTCGCCATGGTCAGCGCCTCGCAGACGGTGCAGCACGGCAAGTGGTTGCAGGAGGCGGCGCACCTGCCGTGGCGGGCCAAGGTGCCGAGCCTGAACATCCTGTTGACCTCGACGGCCTGGCGTAACGACCACAACGGCTTCTCCCACCAGGGGCCCGGGCTGATTCAGGTGGTGCTCAACCAGCGGGGCACGGTGTCGCGGGTCTACCTGCCGCCGGACGCCAACTGCCTGCTGTCGGTCGCCGACCACTGCCTGCGGTCCAGGTCGTACGTGAACCTGATCGTCATCGACAAGCAGCCGCAACTGCAGTGGCTGACCATGGACGAGGCGGTCGAGCACTGCGCCAAGGGTGCGGACATCTGGGAGTGGGCCGGCACCGACGACGGCAGCTCGGAGCCGGACATCGTGCTGGCCTGCGCCGGTGACGTGGTCACCATGGAGACGGTCGCCGCCGCGCAGATCCTCCGGCAGCGGCTGCCCGGCATGAAGGTCCGGGTGGTCAACGTGGTCAACCTGATGCGGCTGCCCCGGCCCAAGGACCACCCGCACGGCATGAGCGAGACGATGTTCACCGAGCTGTTCACCGACTCGGTCGACGTGGTGTTCGCCTTCCACGGCTACCCGGGGGCCATCCACCAGCTGGTGCACGGCCGGCCGGACGCCGACCGGTTCCGGGTGCGGGGCTTCATCGAGGAGGGCACCACCACCACCCCGTTCGACATGACGGTCCGCAACCGGGCGTCGCGCTACCACCTGGTGATGGACGCGATCAACAACGCCCGGCGGCTGCCACGCGGTGCCGCCGACCTGAAAGTCTGGTGCGAGCAGCAACTGGCCCGGCACGAGGCGTACGTGGTGGAGCACCTGGAGGACATGCCCGAGGTGCGGGACTGGTCGCTCGGTGACTGGGCCAACCAGGGCTGAGCGCGGGTACCCCGACTAGGCTGTCCACATGGCAGTGGTGAAGATCAACGCGATCGAGGTCCCCGACGGCGCCGGCGACGAGCTGGAGCGGCGGTTCGCCGCTCGCCAGGGGGCGGTGGAGAACGCGCCCGGGTTCCTGGCGTTCGAGCTGCTGCGCCCGGTCGCGGGGGAGGGCCGCTACTTCGTCTACACCCGCTGGGAGAGTGAGGAGGCCTACCAGGCGTGGGCGGCCGGCCCGGCCCGGCAGGCCCACGCCGCCGGGAACGGCGAACGGCCCCGCCCGCCGGTGGCGACCGGCGCCAGCCTGCTCGAGTTCGAGGTCGTGCAGTCGACAACCCGGTAAACGGGGTATAGCTGCCCACATGATGTGGCTGTGGGCGGTACCGGGTGGCGCGTTGATCGCCGTGGTGGTGGTCGACGTCTGGTTGACGATCCTGCACCCGGACGCGGAGGGCCCGCTCGCCGGCGCGGTCCGGCGGTCGGTGTGGCGGCTGTCGTCGTTCGCCGCGAACCGGCGTCGCCGACCCGAGCGTACGTTGCTGGTCTGGGCCGGGCCGGTGCTGGTGACCGGCACCTTCCTGGCCTGGATCGTGCCGCTGGTGTTCGGGGTCGCGTTGGTGGTGTGGCCGCACCTGGACGGCTACCACCGGGTCGCCGGTTACGGCCCGACCGGTTTCGACGACGCTCTGTACTTTTCCGCCGGCACCCTCACGGTGCTCGGCTACGGCGACCTCACCCCGGACACCTCGGCGCAGAAGCTGCTCGCGGTGTGCGTCGCGGCGCTCGGCTTCGCGTTGTTCGCCGCGCTGGCGACGTACCTGATCGAACTGATCACCGGGTTGACGGTGCGGAACCGGTTCGCGCTCGCCGTGCACGACCAGGTCCGCGGCAGCGACGGCGTCGGGCTGATCGTGCGCAGCCTGACCGCCGAAGGGGTCGCCGCCGCCCGGCAGCGCTGCGCGGACTGGGCGGCCGACCTGCGCGCGATCGACGACACCGTCCGGCGGTACCCGTTGGTGGCGCTCACCTACCGGCCGCGGCGGCCGGACTACGACCTCGAACCGGCTCTGGAACATGTCGTCGAGGCGACCGTCGCCGCGCTGCTCACCGCCCGCTGCGCCACCTGGCGTGGTCTCGGGCCACGGGCCGAAGAGTTGGCGTACGCGTTGCTGCGCGCCCAGGACACAATTGCCCGCCGCTACCTGGACGACACGGTCCTGGACGTCGACGACGACGCCGACCACGACGACGCCGACCAGATGCTGCGGCGCCTGCAGTCGCGGCTCGCCGCCGAGCTGGGTGACCGGTACGACCAGAAGACGAGCCGGGACGGGCTGGTCGGGGTGGTGTTGGCCCGGTCCGTACCGTTCCTGGCCGGTCTGCGGGGCTGGTCCGCCCCGTTGGTGACGCTGCGCGACGTCGACCGGTCCTCGGCCGGCACCGGTCAATGTGATTAGCTGGCCGCTGCCGACAAACCGATGGGAAGGAGATGTCGGACGTGTCCGACGCCCTGGTCAGCGCCGCGATCGTGATCGGATCGGCGGCTGCGGCGGCCCTCGCCGTCACCGTCGTCTACCGCATCCTCCGCTTCGCGGGCCGCCGCTCCACGCTGCTCACCGACATCTCCCGGCGCGCCTTCTGGCCGACGGCGATCATCGCCGCGCTGCTCGCCGCCCGCTTCACCATCCCGATCGCCACCACCAACGGCTGGCACGAGCCGGTGCAGCACGCGATCCTGCTGGCGACCATCGCCACCGGCGGCTGGCTGGTTGCCACCCTGCTCGGCCTGGCCGCCGACACCGCGCTGCGCCGATTCCCGATCGACGTCAACGACAACCTCGCCGCCCGCCGCGCGCACACCCAGATCACCGTGATCCGCCGGGTCGCCTTCGCCGTCGTCGGCGTGCTCACCGTCGGCGCGATGCTGATCACCTTCCCCGGGGCCCGAGCCGCCGGCGCCAGCGTGCTGGCCTCCGCCGGTCTGGTCGGTGTGGTTGCCGCGCTCGCCGCGCAGAGCACCCTCGGCAACATCTTCGCCGGTCTGCAGCTCGCCTTCGGCGACGCGCTGCGCCTCGACGACGTGGTCGTCGTCGAGGGCGAGTGGGGCCGCATCGAGGAGATGACTCTCGGCTACGTGGTGGTGAAGATCTGGGACGAGCGCCGGCTGATCCTGCCGTCGAACTACTTCACCACCACGCCGTTCCAGAACTGGACCCGGACCGCGTCGTCGGTGCTCGGCACCGCCGAGATCGACGTCGACTGGAGCCTGCCGGTCGAGTCGATGCGTCAGGAACTGCGCCGCATCGTCGAGTCGGAGGCAGCCGCGCCGCTGTGGGACGGCCGGGTCTGCGGGCTGCAGGTGACCGGGGCCACCGACGGCAACATCCGGACCCGCGCGCTCGTGTCGGCGGCGAACTCGTCCGCCTTGTGGGACCTGCGGTGCCTGGTCAGAGAGCAACTGGTGGCCTGGGTGCAGGAACAGCATCCGCAGTCGCGGCCCCGAGTCCGCGCCGAGGTCGGCGGCCACGACGGTGGTACGTCGCACCCGGCGGCCCCGCTGCAGCGGGTCAACCTGTCCGACCCCGCTGCGGTCGAGACCACCCCCGGCGTCGGTGACCAGAACTCGTCCGCCGACCACCGTTAGCAGCACCTACGCCACGGGGTCGAACCGGTGGGAACTTCCGCGCCGCCATGTCCGACTCAACTATCGGAAGACCCCGAACGGGGAGACAAGCGCCGCTACCGGGTGGCCCCGGTAGCCGGCCCACCCTTCGTATCCGAACAGGGAGAACACGACACGTGAACATCAACGGATCGGACCGCTGGCGTACCGCTTTCGCGGTGGTCGGCTTCGCGGCGGTCGGCGTCCTCGCCGGCTGCGGCGACGACTCGTCCAGCTCCACCGACGCCGCCGACACGTCCACGGAGCCGTCGGCGTCTGCCTCCGCGATGTCCGACGGGATGGACGGGATGGACGGGATGGACGGGATGATGATGAACGACCCGTCCGCCACGCCGGCCGATCAGATCGACGGTGCCGTGGAGGCCCCATTCGCCCTACTCGACACCCGGCCACCGGGCACCGACGACGCTGCCGGGACCGCCTGGCTGGCGCAGACCGACGACGGTACGACAGTCACCGTCACCATGACCGGGCTGGAACCCGGCGCACAGTACATGGGCCACCTGCACGCCCAGGAGTGCGCCGCCGACAACGGCGGACCGCACTTCAAGTTCGACGAGAGCGGCCCGGAGACCCCGCCCAACGAGGTCCACCTCGGCTTCACCGCCGCCGCCGACGGCACCGGCACCGCGACCGTCACCAACGAGCAGCAGGTCGGCGACGCCGCCAAGTCGGTGGTCATCCACCCGATGGAGACCATGGACAACCGCCTGGCATGCGCCGACTTCTGAGCCACGCCACGGCCCTGGCCTGCGCGGGGGTGGCGGCGGTCACGTTCGCCGCTCCCGCGTGGGCGCACACCGAGCTGGTCTCCGCCGCCCCCGGGCCGGGCGACGAGGTCGCCCCCGGTGTGGCGACCATCGCGTTGACGTTCGGCCCGCTGTCCGGCACCGGCGAACGGCGGATCACCGTCACCGGCCCCGACGACACCGCTGTCGCGGTGGGGGAGGCGGTCGTGGTCAACGCGAAGACCCTGTGCGCCGCCGTCGACCCGCTGACCACCGGCGTACACGCGCTCGACTACCAGGCGACGTCGGCCGACGGGCACGCGATCAGCGGCAAGTTCTACTTCGAGGTCGTCGCCGGCGGCACCGACAGCGCCGACCCGGCCGAGTGTGCCCGAGCGGTGCTGCCCGCACCGGGTGCTGCGGCGGCCGAGCCGGCCGGCTCCGGGCAGGCTGACCGAGGCGTCGGGCAGCTGCAGGCCGTGCTGATCGGGGTCGCGGCAGGCGGCAGCGGACTGCTCGTCATGCTGCTCGCCGGCTGGCTGCTCCGCCGCCGGGCCGAGCGACGCCCGGCAGGCTGACCGACGACGTCACCCGTAGCCGGCCGGCCCCAGCCCGGCCTGCCGGGCTACGGGTGACGCCTGCCAGCCGGGCTCAGCCCGTGCGGTCGCGCAGCAGCGCCACCGCCTCGTCGGCGCGACCCTGCCGAGCCAGCAGGGTCACCAACAGACCCACCCCGTGCCAGTCGTCGGCGCCCACCCCGGCCTGCAGCAACGCGATCGCCTCGTTGACGTCGCCCCGCCCGGCAAGCACCGTCGCCAGCTCGGTCCGAGCCGACGGCTCGCCCTTGTCCGCCGCCAGCCGCCAGAAGTGCTCCGCCTCGGCCTGCTCACCCTGGGCGTACAGCAGGGTCGCCAGCCGCGACGCCGCATGCCAGTCGCCGCTGGCCGCCAGGGTCCGCAGCTGGTCCAAATGCCCCCGGTCGGCGAGCAGATCGACCAGAATGCGCCCGGCCGGCGACTCACCGGCCGCCGCCAGGTCCCGCAGGTATCCGGTCGGGTCGGGCAACGCCTCCATGCCCGGTGACTCCGGTCCGGCCGCCCGGCTGCCACCGAACTCCCGCTGCAGCTGGTCGTCGAGGTCGTCGGCGAGGCGGAGCATCGCCCGGATCGCCAGCAGCAGCTGGGTGGGCTGGAAGTCGACACCGAAGACCGGGATCGACGCCCACACCGTGTCGCCGGTGCAGTAGATCCGGCCGACCGGCATCGTCACGGTCAGCTCGGTCAACCGCCGCAGCAGCGCCTCGGACGGCTGCACCCCGGTCAGCAGCGGCGAGAAGACCTCCACCAGCGGTGGGTCCTCCTGCGCGCGTACCAGGATCATCGCCGAACCGGCGCGGATGCCGATGTCGCCGTCGGAGTCCAGCTGCAACTGGTCCACGGTGGTCCTCAGCAGCTCCGCGACGACCAGCTTGACCTGGCCGGTCAGCTTGTCCCCGGCGGACACCGCGCCGGCCGCAGCCCCGGTGACGGCACCGTCGGCGGGCGGGTCGACCGGCTGCCCGACCACCGGCCGGGCGGCGAGCGCCGCCGCCAGCCGGGTCCGCGCCGGCAGCGGCACCGACGTGGTGGTCTCGGCCGGACGGGCGGCCAGCGCCGCGACCAGCCGGGACAGGAAACCGTCACGGGCATTCATCGCCAGGCTCCCGTACAGGTGAATCCAGGTCGGCGGCGGGGCGGTGCGTGATCGACGGCGGCGGCGTGCCCCGGTCCACCACCCGGACCTGGTCGAACATCCGCGCGATGAACAGCGGCGCGGCGACGCCGAAGACGAACGTCGCGAACGCGGTGGTGGCCACCCCACCGGCCGCCGCTGCGGCGGCCAGCCCGGTGCCCGCGACGGCCCGCAACGTGACGGCGAAGATGATGATGGGCTGGTCCGCCCGGGTACGCCACGGCCACTGCCAACGCCCCTTCGACTCGGTGGTCGGGCGCATCATGGCGTAGAGATTGAGCGCTTCGGCGACCACGCTGCCGACCAGTCCCCACGTCGCTGCGATCCACAGAGGCACGTCCCCACTCTACTGATCGTGGTCGCCCGTTCACGTGCGGGGACCGACCTGATCGACCTCGCTACCGTGAGTCGACCGGTCACTCTCGCAACGGTAACCGAGCCGGGCAACGAACCCGGCGAACATCGATCCGGCCGCCGATGTACGTGCGGTGCTGCCGGCACCGGACGCCGCGGCGGCCGAGCCAGTTGGCCCGGCCGCCCCGTTACCGCTGTCTGTGCACGGCGTCGGTCAGTCGTCGGCGTCGCTGGTGCTCTTCGGACCCTGGTTCAGCAGTCCGCCGAGAGCGCTGACGCTGTCGGCGACCTGACCGGCGGGCACGGCCTTCGAGATGGCTTCGACGGCGATCTGCGCCATCTTCTGCATGTGCTCGGTTGCCGTCTTCATCGCGTCGCTGGCGCGTTGGGCGGCGGCCTGGTCGTTGCCGCCCGCCAACTCCAGGCCCTTGCTGAGAAGTTGGCTGATCTCGGACATCCCGCTCATGTCGCGGAACAGGTTGGCGGATGAAATGGTCCGCAGCGTCGCGTCCATTCCGGTGGGGGCGGGCAACGCCGGCACCACCTGGAGCTTGGCCTCGCTCGGGGCCAGGGCCGCCACCTTGACGTCGACGTCCCGCGCCCGACCGCCGGTGGCGACGGGGGCGATGTCGGTGGGCAGGATCGGGATCGGCGAGTCCTTCCAGTTCCAGAACCGGGTGAGGTCGATCTTCTCGGCGGAGTTGGACCGGCCCAGGACCGCCTCGGCGAAGACGCCGTTGGTGGCGATGCCGACGACACTCGTCACCTCGGGGCCGAGACTGCAGGGGTGTGGCCGGTTGGCCGCCCGGCGGGCGCTGACCCAGTCCAGGCGCTCCTCCTCGGTGGCGAAGTTCCACCGGAAACCGAGGTAGTTGCCGGTCACCGCGACCGGTTTTGGATCGAGCCGCACCCCGAGCGGCACCGTGTCGGCCTTGCCTCCCGGCGGGGTGTACGTGTAGTTGGCCAGGATGCGGCTGAGCGTCAACTCGTCGGCGTTGGCCCAGACCGCCTGGCTGTAGTGCCGGCGGTTGTCGTTGAGGTGGTCGAGGACGTCCTGCGACACCATTCCGCCGCGTACGTGGAACCCGAGCGCCGTGAGGTAGGTGCGGGTGGCGCCGGCCGCCTCCGACGGCTGGGTGACCAGCGTCGACCCGTGCAGGCCGCACAGGATGGCACCGCCGGTGTCCTCGGTGTAGTCCGCCGGGGTGGTCGAGCCGACCGCCGATCCGAAGTCGACCACGCCGGACTGCATGGTCAGCCGCATCCCGGTGAGGCAGCCGCTGCCGCCCGCGCTGTCGGTCCAGTAGCTCACCGACAGCAGCTTGTCGCCGGCGGCGAAGGTGTGGGTCTTGTCGGCGCTTCCGGAGCCACGCGTGTCGCCGCAGCGGAAGGTCTGGCCGGGCGTGCTGAGTGAGACGGCCTGAATGCCGGCGCTGTCCCACCAGACGTCGATCCTGGTGGCCGAGCCCGCCTCGGCTTTGGGCTGGTCGTCGACGGTGTACCGGATGCCGCGGTGGGCGTGCAGCAGACCGGCGGGCAACCGGTCGACCGGGGCACCGTTGGCCGTCTGCGGCGTCGTCCAGGTCGACGTGCCGGGCTTGACGACGAGCAGCGTGTTGTCCTCCGTGACGCCCCAGATAGCACCGTCCGGTGCCGCGACCATCCGGGCCAACCTGCTGGTGGCGGGCGTGCGCTTCTGCCAGCCCTGACTGCCGGGTTCGTCGGTGAGTTCCTCCGTCCTGCCGTCCGGAAATCGGCCCCAGAGTTTGTTTGCGCCGAGCACCACGATGTCCTTCATCCCACTGACCCTGAACTGGTCGGTCAGGGTGCCAGGCCCGGAAAGGCGGTAGGTCGTGTCGTCGGTGCCCAGCATGTACGCGCTGTCGTCCGGCCCGCAGGCGATGTGGTGCGCGGAGGAATTTGGCTGGTGAACCTTCCAGGTCGTTCCGTCGAACACCACGGAGTAGTCGTTCTCCACCTGTATCGCCCAGACCACGCTCCTGCCCGGCGCGATTGCCTTCAACCGGCCACTGGCCAGCCCGTTGGTCGGCATTGCGTCCCACTTCTTGGTGCCCGGGTTGTACCGGACCGGTGCGCTGTCGGACTTGCGTACGCCGTAGACGCCCATGCTCGACTCGGCTATGTCGATCAACTCCACGCCCTGGGTGGCCGGCAAACATTCAGGTGGTGCGCGCTGGGATTCCGCGTGGTGGCATAGCGTGATGGCCGGTTGGTTGGTGGCCGCCGGCTGATGTTGACCTGG
>NZ_JBSWXD010000016.1:0-57913 GCF_056160425.1 Micromonospora sp. ABR4_055 | reverse complement strand
GGTCTGCACCAGATGCCAGGCGGTCCACCGGGCGGTGAGCATGTCACCGGCGGCGCCGGCGGCCGCTGCGGTGCCGGCGAGGGCGTACTCCCAGCCGGGTCGGCGTCCGGCGGCGGCGGTGGCGGCGAGTGCGGCACGTAGCCCCAGGTGGGCCGGTTCGGGTCCGTGCCGGCGGGTGATCGTGGTGGCGCGGGCGGCGGCGGAGGTGGGGTCGGTGGCCAGGTCGGCGAGCAGCAGGACCCGGTCGCGGGCGGCGACCACCGGTGGTGGGGCGTCGTCGGGCACCGGCGCGGCGGCGGCGCGGGCGGCGGTCGGTTTGCCGGCCTGCAGTAGTGCCTCGGCGCGCAGCACGGCGGTGTCGGGGGTGGGCAGGGCGCCACCGGTGAGCAGGTCGGCGGCGCGGCGGGGCCGCCCGGCGGTCAGCGCGGCCGAAGCGGCGGCGCGGCGGACCGGTTCGGTGGCGTCGGGTTGTGCGCTGGCGAACAGCAGCAGCTCGGCGCGGGCGCCGCCGGTAGCGGCGGTGTCGGCGGCGGTGACCGCCCGCCGGTAGGCGGTGGTGGTGTCACCGGCGGCGGCGAGGTGCCGGGCGGCGGCCAGCGGGTCGGTGACGAGGTCGGCGAGGCGGCGGTGCAGGGCGCGGCGGGCCGGGTCGTCGAGCAGACCGGCGGCGACGGCGGCCTGGTACGGCGAGGTCGGGGTGACCAGGTCGTCGGCGGCGGTGTGGACCAGGGCGGCGGCGGCGAGTTCGGTGACGCCGTCGCCGAGCAGGGCCGCTGGGGCGCCGTGGCCGAGCAGGCCGAGGGCGGCCAGTGCGGTGCGGGCGGGGCGGGTGAGGGCGGCCAGTGCGGCGGCGACGGCGTAGCCGACCTGGTCGAGGTCGCCGCCGCCGGGGACGCCGGCGGTGGGTGGGGTGCCGGTGCGGGCGGCGTGGCGGGCCAGGGCGGTGGCGGCGAGCGGGTTGCCGCCGGCGTGGCGGGCCACCGCGGCGACGGTGGTCGGGTCGAGTGCGGGTGCGGTGCGGCGGATCAGGTCGGCGAGGGTGTCCGGGTCGGGTGCCGGCACGGTCAGCCACAGGCCGGTGTCGCCGCGCAGCGGGTCGAGCGCGGCGTCGGGCAGTTGGTGCGGGGTGCGCAGGGCGGCGACGACCCGGCAGTGCCGGGCGATGCCGGGCAGGGCGGCGACGGTCGCCGGGTCGGCCCACTGCAGGTCGTCGAGGACGAGCAGGCCGTGGCGGACCCGGGAGCGGACGGCTTCGGCGAGCAGCGCGGTGTCGTGGCCGGGCAGCCGTACCCGCAGGGCGTGGCTGAGGGGGAACGCCGGGACGTGGCTGAGGGCGGCGAGGCCGCCGCCGGTGTGGACGGGCCCGGTGGCTGCGGCGGCGACCCGGCGCAGCAGGGTGCTGCGTCCGCAGCCGGGTGGCCCGGTCAGGACGACGATCCCGGGGCGGGTCAGCCGTTGCGTGGCGGCGGTCACGGCGTCGGCGACGGTCCCGGTGGGGACGCTGCCGCCGGCGGTGGTGCCGTCGGGTCGGGTGCGGGCGGGGTGTCCGCCGGCTGGGTGCCGCACTTGTCCTCCTCCCCCGCTGCTACGGCTCGTGGCCCCGCCGGGCGAGGTTGGCACGAACATGGGATCCTGCGCCGGTGAGGATATTCGTACGGTGGATGCCGGTGGTGGGCGCACCACCGGATGCCGTGCTGTCGGGAGGACGACCAGCGAGATGAGTGTGTGCCGCCGTCGGATGCCCGTCGTCGCCGTTGACCGGGCGGCGGGGGGTCGGCCATGAACGCCGGTCCGTTGAGTGGCCGGGTCGCCGCGTTGTGTGACGAAGTGGGTCCCCGGGTGAGCGCGGCCGTCGGCGGTGAGGTGCTGCGGGTGCGGCGGCGGCTGGACGAGCCGCTGCGGGTGGCGATCGCCGGCCGATTGAAGGCCGGTAAGTCGACGCTGGTGAACGCGTTGATCGGGCGGCGGGTGGCGCCGACCGAGGTGGGTGAGTGCACCCGGGTGGTGACCCAGTTCCGGTACGGCACGGCCGACCGGGTCGACGTGGTACGCCGGGACGGCACCCGGGTGAGCCTGCCGCTGGACGCGACGGGGGTGATTCCGCAGCGGCTGGGGGTGCCGCGGGCGCAGGTCGCGTTCGTCGACGTTACGTTGACCAGTGACCGGCTGCGGGAAATGACGGTGATCGACACGCCGGGGTTGTCGTCGACCAGCGCCGGGGTGAGCGAGTCGGCGCGGCAGTTCCTGTTCGCCGGGCAGGCCGGTGCGCCGGGCGGTGGCGGCGGCCCGGTGGTGGACGACACGGCGCCGTTCGACGCCGGCATCGACGGTGACTCGGTCGGGGCGGTGTCCGGGGCCGAGGCGATCGTGTACGTGTTCACCCAGGCGGTCCGCGACGACGACGTGCGGGCGTTGGAGGCGTTCCGGTCGGTGTCGGCGCGGCTGTCGAGCAGTCCGATCAACTCGGTGGGCCTGTTCAACAAGGTCGACAAGTTGGTGGCCGGTGGGGCGGATCCGTGGCCGGTGGCGGCGCCGTTGTCGGCCGACCAGACCCGGGTGCTGCGGCGGGTGGTGTCCGATGTGGTGCCGACGGTGGGGCTGTTGGCGGAGACGACCGAGGCGGGCCGGTTGACGGCGGCCGACTGTGAGGCGCTGCGGACGTTGGCCGGGTTGCCGGCGGCGCAGCGGGCGGTGCTGCTGGCGTCGGTCGACCTGTTCGTGTCGCGGGAGGCTCCGGTGCCGCGCCGGCAGCGTGAGCGGCTGCTGGCGTTGCTGGACCTGTACGGGGTGGGGTTCGCGGTGGCGCAGCTGCAGGCGTCACCGCAGTTGGCGTCGGGGGATCTGGTGCGGGCGTTGTACGCGGCGTCGGGGTTCGCGCGGCTGCGGCACACGTTGGACGAGGCGTTCCGGTGGCGTACCGACGCGATCAAGGCCGGGTGGGCGTTGTCGTGCCTGGAGAAGGTGGCCAGCCACACGGCGCATCCGGGTGACCGGGAGCTGCTGCGCGACGCGGTCGAGCGGCTGCTGCACCAGCCGGAGTACCACCGGCTGCGGCTGCTGGAGGTGGCGCAGCAGGTGACGACGGGCGCGGTGGAGCTGCCGGAGCCGATGGAGCGGGAGTTGACCCGGTTGGCGTTGTCGGCGGATCCGCGCTGGGTGCTGGAGCTGCCGTCGGCGTCGGCGCAGGAGTTGTCGGCGGCGGCGGTGGAGGCGGCGACCCGGTGGCGGGTGTTCGCGGTCGCCGGGGCGTCGCCGACGCAGTCGCGGGTGGCGTTGGTCGCCCACCGGGGGTTTCATCTGCTGTCGCAGCAGGCGCGGGCGGTGTCGCGGTGAGCGGCGGCCCGGCGGCGTTGGGTGCGCTGCTGTCCGGGGCGGTCGACACGTGTCTCGGGTTCGTCCGCACCGTCGACGCGGACGCGGCGGCGGAGATCGACGCGCAGCGGCGCCGGGAGGTGACCCGGCCGTCGGTGGTGGTCGTCGGTGAGACGAAGCGCGGCAAGAGTTCACTGGTGAACGCGTTGATCGGGGTGACCGGCCTGTCGCCGGTGGACGCGGCGGTGGCGACGTCGGCGTACCTGGAGTTCGGTCACGGGGCGATGACGTCGGCGCAGGCGTACGCGCCGGGCCACGACGAGCCGGTGCCGGTGCCGGTGGACCGGCTGGCGGACTGGGCGACGGTGGCGGCGCTGCCGGACGGGATGCGCCCGCCCCGGCGGATCGCGGTGACCTGCCCGGCGCCGCTGCTGCAGTATCTGACGCTGGTGGACACCCCCGGTGCCGGCGGGCTGGATCCGGCGCACACCGAGATCGCGTTGGACGCGGTGTCACGGGCGGCGGCTCTGCTGTTCGTGGTGGACGCGTCGACGCCGTTGACCCGGCCGGAGCTGGACTTCCTCATCGAGGCGAGTAAACGGGTCGACGTGGTGGTGTTCGCGTTGACGAAGGTCGACGCCTATCCGGGGTGGCGGACGATCCTGGCCGACAACCGGGCGCAGCTGCAGGCGCACGCGCCGAGGTTCGCGTCCGCCGCCTGGTTCCCGGTGTCGGCGCGGCTGGCCGAGTTGGCGTTGACGCTGCCGGCGGAGGCCGCCGGTGAGCTGGTCGGTGAGTCGCGGGTGGCGCCGCTGCAGCACGCGTTGGTGGGGTTGGCCGGCAACGGGCATCTGCTGGCCCAGGCGAACGTGCTGCGGACGGTGCGCAGCGAACTGGTCCGGCTGGATCTGGCCGCCGGTGAGCGGGTCGCCGCCTGTGACCCGGATCCGGCCGAGGTGGAGCGGGCGAAACGGGACCGGGCCGGGTTGGCGGCGCGGAAACGGACCGAGGCGCGGCAGTGGTCGTTGGCGTTGAACACGGAGACGCAGCGGGCCCGGGTGGAGGCGACGGGGCGGCTGCGGACCGCGGTCGGCGGGTTGCAGGAGCAGTTCCTGACCCGGATCGACGCCGCCCGCGGTGAGACGTTGAAGAACCTGCCGGCCGAGGTGGACCGGGCGTTGCACGCGCTGTCGCTGCAGTTGTCCTACGATCTGCGGTTCCGGTTCCACAAGGTCGCCGAGCGGACGTTGGCGCAGGTGTTCGCGCCGGCCGAGTTGCAGTTCGTGCTGCAGCGGATCAACGGCACGTTGCGGCACGCGTTGGCGACCCGGCCACGGCGTGACGGTGGCGGCGGTGACAACGTGATGGTGGCGTTGTCGGCCGGCGGGATGGCGTTCATGGCCGGCCGGGGGGTCGCGGCGGGCGCGTCGGCGTTGGGTGCCGGGGCGTTGGTCGGCGGTGGCCTGCTGATCCCGGTCGCCGGTCTCGGTCTGGGGTTGGCCGCCGGCGCGTTCATCCTGTTCCGGCGGCGGGTCGCCAGCGACCGGCAGCAGGCCCGGGTGTGGCTTCGGGAGGTGCTCGGGGAGGCACGGGCGGCGTTGACCGACGAGTTGGCGCAGCGGTTCACCGACCTGCAGTACGCGTTGACGGTGGCGTTGGACGACGCCGTGGAGCGGCGGTTGGCGCAGTTGGACGCGCACATCGCCGACATCGACGCGGCGTTGGCGCGGGACAAGGCGGACCGGGCGCGGCGACGGTCGGCCGCGCAGGCCCGCCGCGACGCCGTCCGGGCGCGGGTGAAGCAGGTCGACGAGGTGCTGGCCCGGGCCCGGGTGTTGACCCCGACAGCGGAGGCGGTGCCGCGATGACCAGCGAGTTCGGTGACTGGACCGGGGACGACCCGGTTGGTGACGACGCCGACACCGCCGACCTTGGCGGCCCGGTCGACGGGTCGGGTGACCCGGCCGTGGAAGGGTTCGGCGCGGCCGACCCGGTGGAGGGGTTCGGGGCCGCCGATCCGCCGGTCGACGACGACCTGTCCGGCGACGACACCACCGGCGGCGGGTACGGCGGGGGTGACGCGGTGCCGGCGTTGGGCTACGGCGACGACCTGTCCGGCGCGGACCCGGCGGAGCCGGTGGACGCCGGGTTCGGTGCGGAGCCGGCGGCGGAGCAGGGTTTCGGTGCGGCGGACCCGCCGCCCGGCGTCGACCCGGACGCACCGGCGGGCGCCGACGGGTGGCCGGAGGCGCAGTTCCCGCCGCCACTGGATCCGGCGGGGGTGCCGACGCCGGTGGACGGCTGGCCGTGGGCGGATCCGCAGCTGCTCGGCGACGGCGGCCCGGTCGGTGCCGCCGTGCCGCACGTCACGCCGGTCGACCCGGTCGACCTGGCCGGCTACGCGGGGGCGGACGCCGCCGCCGGCGGTGACCTGTGGGCGGCGCTGCTGGCCAGCGACGACCCGGCGACGGGCACGCTGGCCCGGTTCTGGTCCGGGAGCTGACCGGCCGGGATCAGGGCCCGGCCCGGTCGGTCAGCCGACCGGGCAGGCAGCGGGTCGGGTGGTCAGTGCGTCGGGGTCGGTGCCGCAGCGGGCGGTACGGCGCAGGCGGCGGTGCCGCCGGGCAGCCGGTGCCGGTTGTCGGCGACCCACCGGTACACCGGCCAGGCCAGGGCGGTGACCGGCCGCAGCCCGAGGACGGCGCCGGCGGCCCGCCACAGCGGGTTGCTGGTGCGCAGCAGCGCGGCGATCGCCGCCGGCCCTGCGGCGGAGCCGGCCCGGTCGGCCGGCACCCACTGCACGGCGGTCACCGCCTGGTCGCGGGTCAGGCCCAGGGCGGCCAGGTCGGTCCACTGCCACGGCGCGACGGTGGCGTCGTTGGGCACCCGGCGTTCGATGAACCGGACGCACATGGTGCAGAACGCGCAGTCGCCGTCGTAGACGAAGGTGCCCGAGGGTGCGCTGGCGTCACTCATACGATCATTGTCCCGCGTCGGCGCCAGCCGGTGCCACCGGATGTGTCCGATCCCGCACAGCCGACGTGTCGGCGCCGGGGCCGGCGAGGCGCGGCGGTTCACCGCCCGGCCCGGGATCGTGGCCGCCGTCACCGTCGGGCCGGTCCGGGTCGGCGCTGCGGTGGCGGCCGGCCAGCCGCCGCGCCCACACGACCGGCCGGACCTTCTCCAGCGGCAGGAACGCGCCCATCGCCACCAGGTGCGGGGCGAACGAGATGGAGATCGTCGCGAACGACAGCAGATGGAACGAGTAGAAGAAGCCGACGACCGCGTACCGCAGCCGACCCCGGGTCAGGAAGACCAGCGGGCTGAGCGCCTCGAACACGACGATGCCGATCTGGGCGGCGATCAGGGCGTACGGCACGGCGGCGATCAGGTCGGCGAACTCCGAGCCGCGCCGCAGGAACGCGCGGGCCAGGACGCTGCCGGTCATCCAGCCCCAGCCACCGAAGCGGATCTTCGCGTACGCGGCGAGGAAGTAGGTGCACACCACGGCGATCTGGATCATCCGCAGTGACCAGCCGGCGGCCTGGCTGGGCCGGTCGTCGCCGTGCCGGGCGGCGCCGACGGTGGGCAGCACGGCGAGCGCGAGCAGGAACGCGAACTTGTCGTGGTCGACCTTGCCGTAGCTCATCGCGACGATCAGCCACGCGAAGTAGAACGTGAACACCGACCAGCCGAGTGCCCGCGGGAACCGGCCGGTCGCCGCCAGGGGCGCCAGCAGCAGCAACGACCACCAGATGAGATCGACGACGACACCTGTCGGTGCCGGCAGGTGCAGGACCCGGGCGAACGCCAGCGGCTCGTACAGTTCGGCCGGCACGTCACCGCGGGCACGCACCCACGACATGTAGACCAGCAGGTCGAACACAATGAACAGGTAGGTGACGGTCCGCAGCGCGGCGACCCGCCCGAGCGGGACGGCGGCGAACAACCAGCGGCTGATCACGGCCGATCCCATTCGGCGCGGGTCTCGTCGTGCCACCGCCCGGTGAGGGAACTGTTGCGGATCTCGTGCAGCCGCACGATCACGGTTACCCGTACGATCGGCGGCGCGTCCGGGTTCATCCGCGCGTAGCTGTCGGCGATCAGTTCGAGCCGTCCCGGGTCGTCGACGTAGGCCGATTCGAGTCCTTCGACCTCCGCGCGGCGCACCCCGGCGTTGTGTTCGTTGAGCACCAGGGTCCGTCCGGTGACGTCGACGCCTTCGACCCGGGTGTCCGGCGCCGGGTCGTTCGGGCCGTTGACGCCGGCGTACATGCTGAACGGTCCGAACGGGAAATGGTCGTCGGTGCCCCACAATGTGCCTGCGGTCAGCAGTGCGAACACCACGACGGCGGCCGACGCACGGACCAGACGGCCGGCCGCCGTCAGGGTGTCGGTCTGCACCGGCGCACTGTACCGGACCGGCCGGGGCGGTCGGGGCCGTGCGGGCGGGGTGTCGGGATGTCCGGTCAGCCCGACAGCAGCAGCACGACCACGACCACGGCGGCGATGCCGACCATGGTGGCCAGTGCGGCCACCAGGACCGGGCCGTGTTCGTCGTACCAGGGGCGGCCCGGCGCGGCAGACACCGGATACGGCGACATCGGCGCCAGGTGCGGTGAGACCGGCGTCGGCATCGGCGCCGGCGACATCGGGGTCGGGTGCACCGGCGCCGGTGGACGCGGGCCGGGCAGGCCGGCGCGGGCGGCGGCACCGAGGCGCAGCGCGCCGTCGGCGACGACGGTCTCCGGCTGCTCCAAGGTGGTCGGTGCAACCCCCAGTTCGGTGTGGATCAGCTGCGCGGCGAGCGGGATCCGGCTGGAACCGCCGACCAGGAACACGCCGACCAGGTCGGCCGGGGTAAGGCCGGCGGCGGCGACCGTCTGCGCCAGACACGTCACGGTACGGGCCAGGTGGTCGCGGATCAGCGACTCCAGTTCGTCGCGGGTGACGTGGGCGGCGATGTCCAACGCCGGCAGGTGCACGTCGGCGCTGACCGTACGGGACAGCATCTCCTTCGCGCCGCGGACGTCGTCGTAGAGCAGGGCTCGGGCCCGCCGCGACCCGGTGTCGGCCGGCGCGACCAGACCGTTCCACACGCTCGTGCGGCTGGGCGAGTAGACGCCACCGAGATGCTCGACCAGCGCCTGGTCGAAGTCGAGTCCGCCGAGTTCGGCCAGGCCCTGCTCGGCGAGCACGTCGAACCCGGTGGCGGTACGCCGGACCACGGCGGCGTCGAACGTGCCGCCGCCCAGGTCGTAGACGGCCAACGCCCGCCCGGGCGGTATCGCCGTGCCCAGCGCGGACGTGTAGTAGGAGGCGGCGGCGACCGGTTCGGCGATCAGCGTCGGCCGGGGCAGCCCGGCGGCGTACGCGGCCTGGATGAGGACCATCCGCCGCCGCTCCCCCCACCGCACCGGATGGGTCAGCCGGACCTCGTCGACGCCGCCGAGCTGGCGGCGGGCCTCGGTGGCGACGTGGCGCAGCAGGGCGGCGACCAGCTGCGACACCGCGACGTCGGCGTCGCCGAGCAGCACCGTGCCGTCATCGACGCGGCGTTTCGGGTTGGGCTCGAACCCGGACGGGTCGATGCGGGCGCGGCGGTGCGCGTCCGCGCCGACGAGCAGCCGCCCGTCGGCGTCGCGGTACACCGCCGACGGCAACAGCGGGGTGCCGTCGAACAGCAGCGGCCGTACCCGGCCGTCGCCGCCGCGTACCACCGCCACCGTGTTCGAGGTGCCGAAGTCGATGCCGAGTGCCCGCATGGGGGCACCCTACTGCCGGCGGTGCGGCGGCCCGCACCGGTCACCGGCCGGTGACCGGTCGGCGTCGCGCAACCTGCCGTACGCCCGCAGGTTGCCGGCGGCGGGCATACTGCGCTGCGTGTCGCACCGGTTCGCGTACCTGGACTCGCCGGCTCCGATCGCGTTCGCGCACCGGGGCGGCGCGGCCCGCGGTGACGAGAACACCGCCGAGGCGTTCGGCCGTGCCGTCGGGCTCGGCTACCGGTACGTGGAGACCGACGTGCACGGCACCGCCGATCAGGTGGCAGTGGTGTTCCACGATCCGACGCTGGACCGGGTGACCGGCGACAAGGGCAGCATCGCGCGGCTGCGCTGGGCGGACCTGGCCACGGTGCGGGTCGGCGGCGCGTCGGTGGTGCCGCGGCTCGACGACGTGCTCGACAGCTGGCCGCAGGTGCGGTTCAACATCGACGTGAAGGCCGACGGCGGGGTGGAGCCGACGCTGGCGGCGGTCGACCGGTGCGCCGCCGCCGACCGGGTGCTGCTGGCGTCGTTCTCCGACCGGCGGCTGCACCGGCTGCGGACGTCGACCGGCGGTCGGGTCGCGACGTCGCTGGGCATGCAGGCGGTGACCCGGCTGCGGGTCGGGTCGTTGACCGGCCGGCGGCTGCGGCTGCCGCCGTCGGTGGTGGCCGCGCAGGTGCCGGTGCGGTTCAACCGGGTACGGGTGGTCGACGCCCGGTTCGTGGCGTACTGCCACCGGCTGGGGTTGCAGGTGCATGTCTGGACGATCGACGAACCCGCCCAGATGCACGAGTTACTGGACCTCGGGGTGGATGGCATCATGACCGATCACGTCGAGGTGTTGCGTGACGTGTATCTCGCCCGCGGCCACTGGCCGCCCGACCGGCGGGTCGACGTGGACCGCGCCGCCCGTTGACCGACAGTGAAGGATCCGATGGCCGACCCCACCGAGCCAACCAGCGGGCCACCTACCGGGCCCGCGCCCGTACCGCCGCCGTCGGCGTCGCCCGGTGCCGCGCCGTCGAGCACCCGGCGGGAACGCACCGGCTGGTACTTCTACGACTGGGCGATGTCGGCGTTCTCCACCACCGTCATCACCGTGTTCCTGGGGCCGTTCCTGACCACGGTCACCAAACAGGCCGCCGGCTGCGCGGCCGACGCCGACGAGTGCGCCGGGTCCGTGTACCCGCTCGGTATCGAGGTGGCGCCGGGGGCGTACTTCCCGTACCTGGTGTCGCTGTCGGTGGCGTTGACGGTGCTGGTGCTGCCGGTGATGGGTGCGCTGGCCGACCGGTCGATGCACAAGAAGCGGCTGCTGGCGGTGTCGGCGTTCGTCGGCGCCGGGGCGACCGTCGCGATGGTGTTCGTCACCGGGGACCGCTACCTGCTCGGCGGCGGGCTGTTCGTCCTGGCCAACATCGCGTTCGGTGCCAGCGTGGTGGTGTACAACTCGTTCCTGCCGCAGCTGGGCGGCCCCGACGACCGGGACCGGATCTCCAGCCGGGGCTGGGCGCTCGGCTACCTCGGTGGTGGGCTGCTGCTGGCCGTCAACCTGGTGGTGGTGCAGTCGTTCAGCGTCGACGGCGACGCGCAGCGCACCCTGGACCTGGCCCGCTGGTCGATCGTGTCGGCCGGCGTGTGGTGGGCGGTGTTCACCCTGGTGCCGCTGGCCTGGCTGCGGGAACACCCGGCGGTCGACGCCCGGCCGGGCGGCAACGTGCTCACCGACGGGTTCAAACAGCTGGGCCGTACGGTGCGCGGGCTGAAGACGTACCCGTTGACGTTGTTCTTCCTGCTGGCGTTCCTGGTCTACAACGACGGCATCCAGACGGTGATCGCGTTGGCCAGCCAGTACGGCACCGAGGAGCTGCGGCTGGGCCAGTCGACGCTGATCGTGACGATCCTGCTGGTGCAGTTCCTGGCGTTCGGTGGGGCGCTGCTGCTCGGGGCGGTCGCGCAACGCATCGGCGCGTGGAAGACGGTGCTGGGCAGCCTGGTGCTGTGGACCGGGGTGATCGTGGCGGCGTTCCGGCTGCCGGCCGAGGCGCCGGCGCAGTTCATGGCGCTCGGCGCGGCGATCGGCCTGGTGCTCGGCGGCTCCCAGGCGCTGAGCCGGTCACTGTTCAGCCAGCTGATCCCGGCCGGTAAGGAAGGCGAGTACTACGGCTTCTACGAGATCAGCGACAAGGGCACCAGCTGGCTGGGGCCGCTGGCGTTCGGGCTGGTGTTCCAGCTGACGAACTCGTACCGGGTGGGTCTGGTCTCGTTGTTGATCTTCTTTGTGGTCGGGTTCGTGCTGCTGCTGGCGGTGCCGATGCGCCGGGCGATCGTCGCCGCCGGCAACACCCCGCCCCGGGTGCTGTGACCCGGGAGCGGGGCGGGGTGCCGCGGTGAGCGTCACAGGATCGGCTGCGTCGCCTCGATCTGCGTGATGGCGGTGCGGGTGGCCGCCACGAAATCCCAGAACAGGGTGTTGGTGGTGTTCTTGCGCTGGGAGCGGGTGTTGGTGCCGAACATCGCCGCCCGCAGCGGCGTGGTCAGCTCCAGCTGGGCGCCCATGCCGAGCAGCGTCCGGTTGACGATGTTGTCGGTGGCGGTGCCGGCGATCGCTGGGATGCCGGTGGCGTCGAACGCGGTGATCCCGGCCGTGGTGTAGGCGGAGATCAGCGCGGCCCGCAACGCCGCGTTGCGTCCGCCGACGGCGACGGCCTGCGCGTTCGACGGCAGCCCGGCGGTGCCCGGGGTGCAGCCGTGCAGGGTGACGACGTTCAGCGCGCCGGCCGCCACCGACAACGCCGGGACGTCGTCGCAGTGGCTGGCGGTGACGTGCAGTTCGGCGTTGCCGGACGAGCGGATGCCTTCGAACATCCAGTAGTCGTACGTCGGGCCGGCCGGCGGGGTCGCCGCCAGGTCCGCCGGGTGGTAGCCGGCGATCGCCAGGCACAGCTCCGAGGTGCCGCCTTCGATGCCGCCGCCGTGCGGGGCGATGATCGCGGTACGCGGAAACGGCGTCGCGGTGGCGTCGGAGTTGTCGAGCAGCGGATGCCGGCGGTAGCGGCGGGCGTAGTCGACCCCTTCGGCCAGGTTCGGATCCGAGTACAGGTCGGTGTTCGAGGTGTAGATGTCGGCGGCGGCCGCCGGGGTGGCCGGCAGCGTCGCCAGGGGTCCGGCGACCGCCGCGGTGGCGAGCAGGCCGAGGACCGTCCTTCTGCTGGTGTTCACGAGGTGTCTCCTGCGGTGTGGTTGCGGTTCGCCCTCCGGTGTCGGGCGAGGCACACCGTGTCACGGCCGCCGACGGCACCGCTAACCATTTGCCGACCGGGTTTCCGTCCGCGCAGGCCCTGTCCGGCTGAAAAATGCAGCGGTACGGCGCCATTTGCACCGAAGAATCGTCGGATCAGCGACGTCTGGGGTGTTGGTGACCCGACATCGACGGCAGGCCACCAATCAGCGACTGGCCTTGCCGTACGGAGCGGTTCAGACAGTGAGCCGGGTCCGGTCAGCCGGCGAGCCCGACCGCCAGGGCGACCACACCCAGCAGCGGCGGCAACCCCTGGATGAGCGCGGCACGCAGCATCGCCGGCCGGGAGACCACCAGGACCAGGCTGGCGGCGAGCATCGTGCCGGCGCCGGTGAACACCAGGGTCGCGCCGACGGCGGTGGCCCCGGCCGCGACCACGACGATGCCGGCGACGACCGCGACGGCCAGGAACAGGTTGTAGAAGCCCTGGTTGAAGGCGAGGGCCTGGGTGGTGAGCGCGTCCTGCTCGCTGCGGATGCCGAACACCGCTCGGGTACGCGGCGCGGTCCACACCACCGATTCGAGGTAGAAGATGTAGCCGTGGATCAGCGCCGCCGCACCGGCGAGGACCAGACCTGCGACAACCACGGTGTCCCCGCTCCCACGAGTCGTGTACCGACCGGACGAAATCTATCGGACCGGCCACGCCGTAGGGTGGCGGCCATGGAACGTACGCCGGAACGACAGTGGCTCGACGCGCTCAGCGACGTGCTGCTGCGCTCCCACCTGTTCCAGCCCGACGAGCTGGGCGGCGCGTTCGCCGACGTGATGGCCACTCTCGGTGTGCACGCCACCATCTACCTGGCCGACGAGGAGCAGCACACGTTGCGGCCCGTACCGGTGCCGGGGCGGGCCGACCCGCAGCCGCAACCGGTCGAAGGGTCCGTCGCCGGACGCTCGTTCACCCTGGTCGAGTCGATCCCGGCGTTGAACGCGCCCGCGTGGTGGATTCCGATGGTCGACGGCACCGACCGGCTCGGCGTCATCGAGTACGTCTTCGACGATGCGGCTGACGCCGACGGCCGGCACACCCGCCGCCGTTGCGAGACCGTCGCCGGACTGGTCGGGCACCTGATCACCGTCACCCGGCCGAAAGGTGACCATCTGCGGCTGGTCGGCCGGTCCCGGCCGGCGACCGTCGCCGGGGAACTGCTGTCGCAGGTGCTGCCGCCGCTGACCGCCGCCACGCAGCGGATCACCGTCAGCGCCGTCCTCGAACCCTGCTACGACGTCGGCGGCGACGGCTTCGACTACGCCATCGACGGCGACCACGCCTTCCTGGCGATCTTCGACGCCGTCGGACACAGCCTGAAAGCCGGCCTGGCCTGCACGACGGTGATCGCCGCCGTCCGGTCGGCCCGCCGCTGCGGCCACGACCTGGTCACCCAGGGCCGCACCGCCGACGCGTCGCTGACCGACCAGTTCACCGACGCCCGGTTCGTCACCGCGTTCCTCGCCGATCTGGACCTGGAGACCGGTCTGCTGCGGTATGTCAACGCCGGGCACCCGAGGCCGCTGCTGCTGCGCGGCGGCAAAATGGTCCGGGAGCTGCGCGCCGGCCGCCGACTGCCGCTGGGCATCCCTGACACCGCCGCCCGCGTCGGCGAGGAGATCCTCGAACCCGGCGACCAGCTGCTGCTGTTCACCGACGGGGTGCCGGAGGCCGGGGTGCGCACCGGTGAGCCGTTCGGTCTGCGCCGCCTGGTCGACTTCGCCGAACGGCAGGCCGCCACCGGGCTGCCGGCCCCCGAGGCGGTACGCCGACTGGCCCGCGCCGTCGCTGAGCACCGGGGCGGCGCACCGGACGACGACGCCACCCTGCTGCTGGCCGAGTGGTCCCGCACCGCAGCCGTCCGTGTCCTGCCCACCCCGCTGTGACACCTCCGCCGTAAGGCATCCGACACCGCGCCGGTCCGACCCTTCTGGCGGTACGGATCTACTGTGGTGCCCCGAGGATGGCTTTCGGCGGACGGCGGGACACCCGGGTGATCAAACACTGGAAGGCGGCGACGCCAGCGGCCGCAGGTGCGGTGGCCCTGCTCGCCGCCGCCGTACTGCTGCTGCCGGGTCGGCTGTGGACGATGCTGGGGCGGCTGATCGTCGGCCACTGGCTGGTGCTGCTGCTTGCCGTGGCCGGCGTGACTGGGTTGGCAGTCGGCGGGGTGCTGTGGCGGCGGGCGCGGCGGGCGGGCGAATCGTCGGCGGCACCCGTACCGCCGCAGCGTCCACTACGTCCACTGCCGACCTGGATTCTCGGGATCGGCTTCCTGGCCGTCGTCGCTATCACCTGGGCGGCGGTGTGGGGCCTACAGTCCACGGTTCGCCGGTGTCGGGACGCCGCTGGAGCAGGCGCAGCTTCAGGTGGAAACGATCCGCACCGGCTTATCGGTCGGCGCGGGTTTCGGTGCCGCCGCCGCGCTGCTGCTGGCGTTACGCCGCCAGCAGGTCACCGAACGGACCCAGCAGGCCACCGAGTACGACGCGGGCGAGAAACGGGTCACCGAGCTGTATGTCAAGGCCGCCGAACAGCTCGGCTCCGACAAGGCACCGGTACGCCTGGCCGGCCTCTACGCCCTGGAACGCCTCGCCCAGGACAACCCGGTGCACCGGCAGAGCATCGTCGAGGTGATCTGCGCCTACCTGCGCATGCCGTACACCCCGCGGACCGAGGAGCAGGCAGATCAGAACACCGCCGAACCCGATACCGGCCAGGAACCGGGTGCCCCGAAGCAGCCTGACCCCCGGGAGGAGCGCCAGGTACGGCTGGCCGCACAGCGCATCCTCGCCCGTCACCTGCGGCCGACGACGCCGAACGGCACCCCGAGCCAGGCCTACTGGAATGGCATGACTCTCGACCTGACCGAGGCCACCCTCCTCGACACCGACTTCAGTAACTGCCATCTGAACGACGCCCGGTTCGTCGGGGTGACGTTCGCCGGCACCGCCCGCTTCGCTGAAGCGACATTCATCGGCATTGCCTGGTTCGACGGAGCGATGTACCAAGAAAAGATCGATTTCATTGATGCCCGCATCGGGGACGGCAATCGTGACAGCGATATGTGGCCGGCGGGGTGGCGGGTCGATCTCGACACGCGGCGGGTGGTGCGCGTACCGGTGGAGGAGGAGACAGAAGGGGACGCGGAGTCGGAGTGACGGCAGCCGTCACTCGTACAGGTGGTTCAGCGCGCCACGATCACCCCTGCTGTAGCGGATCCGACAGCGAGGCGGTCCGACTGGCTGGCGGTATGGGTCTACTGTGGTTGCCACCTCGGACGGACGGAGTGGCTGGCATGGTGGACATCGACCCGGTCGCGGCGGCGACCGGTGCCGCGTTGATCCAGGCGATCGCGACGGACGCGTGGGAGAAGGCTCGTGACGGGGCGGTCGCGCTGTGGCGGCGGGTACGCCCGCAGCAGGCCGACGCCGTCGCCGCCGAGCTGGCCGAGGTACGCGAGGAGGTCATGGCCGCTCGCCGCGACGGTGACACTGACGCCGAGCGGGGCCTGGTAGACGACTGGCAACGCAAACTGCAGCGGCTGATCCGCCAGGATCCGGCGTTCGCCGCCGAGCTGCGTCGCCTGCTCGACGACACCCTCACTCCCCTGCTGCCGCCCGCCGACCAGCAGCAGGTCGGCAGCATAACGCCCGCGTCTACCAGGCCGCCCGCGACCAGCACATCAACGAGAAGTGACCAACCCGGACATCCACCTGCACGGCGAGGCCAGCGGCCACGGGCAGGTGTTCCAGGCCGCCGGTGACCAGCACATCACCATCTACGAGCAGCGGCCGGCGTACCGGGTGGAGCGGTGGCAGCCGCAGCGGCCACCGGACCCGCGTACGTTGGTCGACCAGCCGAGCATGTTGCTCGCCGCCAACAATCAGGTGGTGCCGTTCACCGCCCTGCGCGACGCCGACCGCGCCGAGTTGGCCGCCTGGCGCGACGACCCGGCGCGCGGGGTCGCTGTGCGGCTGCTGCACGGGCCGGGCGGGCAGGGCAAGACCCGGCTCGCGGCCCAGTTCGGCGCGGACAGCATCGCCGCCGGCTGGGCGGTCGCGGTCGCCCGGCACCGCAGCCAACTCGCCGCCGACGACCCGCCCGAGGCCACCGAGGCAACCGGGCGTGGCTTGCTGGTGATCATCGACTATGCCGAACGCTGGCCCGCCGAAGACCTGCGGGACATGTTCAAGGACCGGCTGCTGCGCCAGGGTGTGCCGACCCGGCTTCTGCTGCTCGCCCGACCCGAGTCGACGTTGTGGCCGTACCAGCATGACCTGGCCACGCTCGGGTACGCGGCCGACGTCACCGCGCTGACCCCGGCCGCCGACAGACCCGCGAACCGGCAGCGGATCTTCACCGAAGCAGCCGACCGGTTCGCCTACGCGTACGGCATCGACGGCGGCTCGATCCATCCGCCGGCCGATCTGGCCACCGGGGAGGCGTACCGGCAGATCCTGGTGATCCACATGGCGGCGCTGGTCGCGGTCGACGCCGCCGCGCGCCAGCGGACCGCACCGACCGGCGATCGGGACCTGTCGGCCTATCTGCTGCGCCGCGAGGTCGACCACTGGCACAAGCTGTACGAACAGCGCGCCGGCTTCGTCACGATCTCGCAGCTGCTGAGCCGTACGGTCTGCACCGCGACGTTGACCCGGCCGCTCGACTACGACGACGGCCTGGCCGCGTTGACGACGGCAGGAGTGTGCGCGCCGGACGCTGCCGACCAGATGCTGGCCGACCATGCCGTCTGCTACCCGCCGACCGAGCCGGACAAGGTGCTGGAGCCGTTGTATCCCGACCGGCTCGGCGAGGACTTCATCGCGCTGCGGCTGCCCGGTCACGGGGTGGCTGGCTCCCCGGCCGATCCGTGGTCCGGCCGGGCGATCACCCGGCTGATCACCGGCACTGAATCGGATAGCGCCGGCCAGCCGCCCTGGTCGGCAGCGGCGTTGACGGTGCTGGTCGAGGCCGCGATCCGCTGGCCGCACGTCGCGTCCCGGCTGCTCTCCCCGCTGTTGCGTCAGCGCCCCGAGTTGGCGGTCGCCGCTGGCGGCACCATCCTGGCCCGGATAGCCGACGTCGACACGCTCGACATCAGCGCGCTCGAGGCGATTGAGCCGCATCTGCCGCAGGAACTGCACGTCGGCTTGGCCGTCGCCAAAGCAGCTATCACCAGACGCCTCACAACGCACCGGCTCGCTACCGCCGATGAGCCGACTACGGCACGTCTACTCGGATCGCTCGGGAATCGGCTGTCGGAGGCGGGCCGGCGCGACGAAGCGTTGACCGCCACCACCGAAGCCGCCGACGTCTACCGCCGGCTCGCCCAGGCCAACCCCGCCGCCTACGAACCCGACCTCGCCATGTCGCTGAACAACCTCGGCGTGATGCTGTCGGACCTGGGGCGGCAGGATGAGGCCATGACCGCCACCGCCGAAGCCGTCACGATCCGCCGCCGGCTCGCCCAGGTCAAACCCGCCGCCTACGAACCCGACCTCGCCATGTCGCTCTGGACCGAAGCCTGGGTACGGACAGCCCACCAGTACGAACTGCCTGAGGCGTTGACCGCCGCGACCGAGTCGGTCGAGCGCTACGAGAAGCTGTACCAGCAAATCCCAATGGCGTACGTCGGGGACCTGGTCGGGGCGTTGGGGACGTTGGCGGACGTACTCGACGGGCTTGGTCGCGGGGACGAGGCAATAGCGGTCAGGGCTCGCCGGGACGCGCTGACAGCCGAGCAATAGCTTCGGACTCGGCGACCTGGTCCGGCCAGCGGAGGAACCGGCGGTACAGGTCCGGTGGGCTGAGCTGCTCGGCGTCGCATTCCAGCAGGTCGTC
This sequence comes from Micromonospora sp. ABR4_055, assembly GCF_056160425.1. Classification (NCBI taxonomy): domain Bacteria; kingdom Bacillati; phylum Actinomycetota; class Actinomycetes; order Micromonosporales; family Micromonosporaceae; genus Micromonospora; species Micromonospora sp. ABR4_055. Next base: position 39,696 of record NZ_JBSWXD010000016.1, on the reverse strand, counting down.
GATCGCCTCACACATCAGGGTGGCGAGGTAGACGCACATCCCGACCCGGTCGTTCGCCCAGTCGGCGGTGATCTCGATCTTGGCGCTTTCGCACGGCCATTCCGTACCGCACTCGCGACAATTCCAGTGGGGGCGGGACGCGATGTGCATCAGTGTGCCCCGTTCACTCGGGCACGCTGTCCGCGCGTCAACAGGCCGGCGACCCACACGTACGCGGTGGGTTGGTTCCATCGGGGGCCGCGATCCCACTGCGGCGACTGGTTTGGCGGCCGATCCGTCGGCTTCGGACGCGGGACCGGCGTGTTGTGCAGGTACGGGGCGATGGTCGACGGCAGGTACTTGTCGGGGCATGGCCAGCGTATTCCGCAGCGGCAGTACCGGCCGAGTCGCCGCCAGTTCCGGGCGTGTCGCGGTGCGAACCGTATCGCGCCGTCGCGTGTGGACCTCAACCGCATTTGTCAACCCTTCTCGCAACACATTTCCCATGATCACTGAACTCTTCCTTCACATCATGCTTATTCGCCATCTGGCTCAGCGCAATCTCGCACCGGTAGGTTCGGACCCAACATCCACCCACCATTACGCGACACGAGAGGACGGGGTTTCGTGGACGACGCCGGCAGCACTGTCCCGCGCAGGCAACTGGGTCGATATCTGAGAGAGCTTCGCGAAGACGCACATGTCACGGTCGCCGCAGCGGCCAAGGCACTCGAATGGTCGCCGCCGCGCATCTGGCGCTACGAGGGCGGCCAGGTGCCGATCCACCCGAACGACGCCGAGGCGATGTGCCGGCTCTACGGCGCGCCCCCGGAAACGATCACGACGATGCGCAATTTGGCCCGCGAGACCAAGTCACGCGGCTGGTACCACGCCTACGACCACGCCATCACAGAATGGTTCAAGCTGTACGTCGGCCTCGAAGCCGCCGCTTCGACGATCCGCAAGTACGAGCCGAATGTCATCCCCGGTCTGCTCCAGTCCCTGGAGTACATGACGGAGATCATCACCACCGGAAACCCCGACCTGAGCCAGGCCCAGCAGCAGGCACGCATCGAAGTGCGGTCCAAGCGGCAGAAGCTGCTCGCCCGCGTCGTCCCACAGGCCCCCGACCTCGACGTGGTGATCGGCGAGGCAGCCCTTCACTGTCCGACGAAGGATCGGGCCGCGATGGCGCGCCAACTGCGGCACCTCGCCGCCGTCGCCACCCAACGCCACAACGTGACCGTCCGGGTCCTCCCCTTCGCCGCCGGACTTCCCAGCAGGCCAGAGGTCGGGTCGTTCTCCATCCTGACCTTCCCCAAGGTCAGCGTCCGCCCGCCCGAGCCGACCACCGTCTACTCCGACGGCCCGTGTGGTGCCGTCTACCTCGACAAACCCACCGAGATCGAGACCTATGAGGGCATCTGGTCGTCACTCAAGCAACACTGCCTCACCCCGCTAGAATCGACCGAGTTCATCACCCGGATCGCCAAGGAGTACGACGATGAAGGCTGACGGCGTCTGGCGTAAGTCCACCCGGTCCGGTGCCGACGGTGACTGTGTCGAGGTGGCCGGCCACCCGTACCGCGTCGCAGTCCGCGACAGCAAGGACCAGACCGGCCCGGTCCTCACCTTCGACACCGCCGCCTGGCAGCACTTCGTCGACACGGTGAAGACCCCACACTGACCCGCACCACTCCCGACCAACGACGAAGCCCTGGTCCGCCGGCAATGACGGAGCGTCGGACCAGGGCTTCGCGCCGTTCGGCGGCAGCATCCGAAGGTTCCTCACCCCGCGATGCCGCCAACATCACGCCCCACGTAGGGAAAGTTGATGCCGGCGGCATCACCTGTGGGCTGTCCGTGCCTCATGGTGGCGGCCGTGGCTGGACGTCGAGGCTGAGGCCACCCGACGCGGCATGGTGCTGCGACGGGCTCGAATCATCTCCGAGCCGATCAGCCCCTACATCCGTTACGAGTACGACGGGACCTGCACCAACATCGCCGCTGGCGAGCAGGTCCGATGGCTGCCACGGCGACGCACCGCCGACCTGCTGCTGCCCGGGGTGGATGGACGAACGGCTCGACTACATCTGCGGCCCGACGCTTGATCCCAGCCGGGCAATCCGACGCTGAGGCGGCCGACGCAGCGCCAGTCCTGGACCTTGCCGGCATCGGTCGTACAACACTCGTAATCCCATTGACTCCGATCTTCGTCTTGGGTTTACTGGACCTCACTGTCCTCGATCGAGCGACGCCGCACGTGTGTCGCGGATTTGACAGCCGTCTGGCAATGGCTATCAGGTAACGGGGGAATATGAGCATCGCTGCGCGCGCAGCGACCATCGGCCGATGGTCGCTCGCCCCGGTCGTGCTGCTACGGCAGGCGGGCTTTCCTCTTGCCCTGGCCGACGGCCTTCTCGACCCGGACTGCGCTGGCTACGCCGATGATGTGCTCGATCAGCGCGACACCACGTGGCGCCTTGCCCAGCGCCTCAAAGTTGCCCTGCGTGCAGCGAGGGCCGGGTGGCGCGGCGATCTCGCGTCCGGCGTCGGCATGCTGCGCCCTTTCCACGCGACTGATCTCGACCGGCTGCTGCGCGACCATCCCGGCGCGGTGGCCGGTGCCGCGACGGCATACCAGCAAGCGGCGACCGACCTCGACACCGCCTGGACCGCCTGGATCTCACGGCTTACGGCCGCGATCGACCGGAACCGCCGCGAGGTGATCCGGATTGCCGCGGAACCGGACTTCCAGCAGGTACTCCTGCTGTCCAACGACGCCCGGTACGCCGAGTTCATCGCCTGGCTCGAGCGAGGCGCCACCGGCTCGTCCGGCCACATCCGACGGATGACCGACTTGCTTACCATGTATGTGCAGCGAGTCACGACCAAGAACGAGACCCACTCACACTTCGGGCCGCTGGCGGTGGCTCGGGTGATCCCCGCCGCGACCGGTGTCTCATGGCGTGCCGGTCCGCTGCGCCGCGTCGCGCATCTCTCGCACTGGGCCGGTGAACGGCTCGCCGAGACGTTCAGCGGACGGCCAGGCAACCACGAGTTGGTGCGGCCCCGCCGACGGCCGTTGGCGTTTCTCGACGACGGAAGCCTCGTCCGGTACGCCTTCCGCGCCACCACCGGGATGCCTGACGGCTGGCGGTTCGAGGCCGTCTCCACCACACCGCTCGACGAGGACCAGCGGTGGCTGTGGCAGCACTGCGACGGCACACGCACGATCGGCGAGCTACGGGCGGCTTGGGGCGACCGGCAAACCCACCTGGACGACGTGCTCGACAGCCTGGTCCGGGCCGACCTGCTGATCGACCGCTGGGAAATCCCGATCGGCACCGCGGATCCCCTGCGGGCTCTGGCGGGACTGCTGCCCGACACCGACGACGACGCCCGGTCCGTGGCGTCCTTCCGCGAGCAACTCGACAGGTTCGCCGCCGCCCCCGCCGAACACCGGGCGCCGCTGCTGGCCCGGCTCAAGGAGGACTTCGCCGCCGTCACCGGCACCGTGCCCAACCGTGCCGGTGGTGCCCACTACGCCGACCGCGCAATCTTCTACGAGGAGGCGTACGGCCCAGTCAAGGATCTGCGCCTCGGCGGCGACATGGCCGCGCTGATCGCCGAGGAGCTGCGGATCGTCTACGACCTGGCCCTGACCGGACCCCGAATCCGCGTCCACCGCGAGCGCCGGCTGCTCGGCGAGTGGATGACCAACCGGTTCGGTGCGGGGACGAACGTCGGGCTCGACCGTTTCTACGCCGCGTTCTACGTCGATGCCGACGCCCTCGCCCGCCAATGCGAGCAGGTCGACGAGGAGATCGCGGCAGCCGGGCGCACCATCCTGGCGACCCTGCTGGAGGACTGGCGCCTCGGCGACGCTGAGGCGGTCACCGACCGGAGCCGGCTGGAGCAGACCCTGGCCGCGCTCGCCGTGCCGGAACCGGCGGTATGCAACCCCGACGTAATGATCGCCGCACCCAACGCCGCCGCGATCGGCCGCGGCGAGTTCCTCGCGGTCGTCGGCGACTGCCACGGCGTCCGCGAGGCACTGACCCACTCGAGTTTCGCGCCGCTGATCGCAGCCGAGGCGCCGGACATCCTCGACGAGGTGGTGCGGCGCTACCAGGAGCTGCTCGACGACGACGAACTCCTGGTCGACCTGTCCCGCTCCCACCCGGACAAGACCGGCGCGCAACTGACCTATCCATGCCCCGACCTGGAGGTCTATGGTCGATCGCCCAAGGGGCCCGGCGAGGTCCTGCACCCCGGACAGCTGTTTCTGACCGTCCGCGACGGCCGGCCCGAACTGCGTGCGCACGGAGTCGACCGGCGGCTGAGGCTACTCGCCCCGCTCGCGGGCGGACCCAGCATCCGCCAGGACCCCCTGTCACCGTTCGCGTTCCCCCGGCACTTCGGCGGGATCGGCCTGCACACCGATGACCGCGAACACCTGCCCCGGATTCGCTGCGGCCGAGTCGTGCTGCACCGGGCCCGATGGCGGCTGCCAGCGACCGCGCTGCGTGGCTGGAGCCCGGGCGTGCACCCGGCCTCAGGCGATGCAGCCGAGTTTCTGGCCGCTCGCGATCTGCGACGCCGCCGGGGCATGCCCGACACCGGCTTCGTGAAGATCCCCGGGGAGCCCAAACCCATCTTCGTCGACTGGAGGTCGCCGCTATTGGTGCGGCAGGTGTGCCGGCTGGCGCGTCGAACCGGACGCCCCGTGGACTTCAGCGAGATGTTCCCCGCCCGTACGGACCTCTGGCTCGACCTCGACGGCAAGCGATACACGAGCGAGCTGCGCTGTGCTCTCTTCTCCCGGGGTACCGGCGCGCAGCTCCCCTGACACGCACCCACTGGAGGAACTTTGCTGCGCGGCTGTGTGGTCCAACTGCCCTTCCCATCCACCGCGGCGCCCGACAGCCGCCTGTCCGACTACTACCTCGCCTACGACCAGGCGTTCCGGTCGTTCCTTCCCGAGTACTTCATCCCAGCCGACGGCTTGTGGGAGATGCCACTCTGGGTCGCCCACCTGACGGCTCTACTGGACACCGCCGGCATCGACTCCACGTTTCAGGACCTGTCGCGGATCCCCGCCGACGCCGCCGCCTGCACCGAGCCACTGATGGCCGCGACCAAACCCGGCGACCTGGTGCTGTGCTCCCCGCTGGCGCAGAATTTCCGGCTCGCCCTAGAGGTCGCCGGCCACCTGGAGGCCGCCGGCCGCCGGGTGGTCCTCGGCGGAAACATGGCCCCGCTGGCTCCGGAAGGCTCGGTACACCTGGTGCACCGAGGACAGCTCGACACCAGGTTCGTCCGGCGGCTCGTTGCCCTCGACTACAGCCGCAGGGCCAGCGAGAAACCCTTCGTCAAGGGCCTGTCGGAGGAGCGCATCACCTGGATGCCCGACTACCGGCACCTCGGCGGCTATCGGGGCCAGGTGCCGCTGCTGCGCCTCAACGCCAGCCACGGCTGCCTATACGAGTGCGCTTTCTGCGGTGACGCGTGGAGTAAGAGCCTTACCTTGGTGGATCGCAAGGCCCTGGAGGCCGAGGTCGACGATCTCGCCACCCGATTCCCGGATACCCGGCTGATCTACATCGGCGACAAGACGTTCGGCCAGTCCCGTGAGGCAGTGCGCAACCTCATCGACGTGTTCTGTGACCGACCCGGCTACCGGTTCATCGTGCAGACCCATGTCCTGCAGGTGAAGCAGCAGGTCCTCGACCAGATGCAGGAACTGGGCGTGGTGGCGGTGGAACTCGGCTTCGAATCGGCGGACTCGGGGATGCTCAAGCGGCTGGGCAAGCTGTCGCGCGGACTCGACCACTACACCGGCCGGATCCGCGAGCTCAGCGACGCGGGCTTCAAAGTGGTGCTTAATCTGATGGGCGGCCTCGACGAGGAGACCGAGGAGTCGCACCGGGTGACGCTGGACTGGCTCGACGAGAACCGCGACCGGCTGTGGCTGTTCAACCTTTACAACTTCGTCCCGTACCCCCTGGTACCGGACTTCCCCCGGCTGCGCGGCCGGATCTTCGACTGGGACTTCGCCAACTGGCGCGAAGACGCGCCGGTCGTCTACCGCCCGGCGTACCTGACCCCGCAGCGCAGCTGGGAACTGTTCCACGAAAAGGTCGCCACCGCCCACCGCATCGTCCGCGGCGGGTTGGCAGGTGCCCTCGCCGCAACCAGCGATTCGGAGGCGCGATGAGCGAGCTACCAGATTTTGAGGCCCTACAGAACAGCGTCAAACCTGACGACTTCGAACAGGACCCGCTGCCCGGCTGGGCGGGACTGGGTACGCTGTTCGGCGCGCCCGACGCCCGTGGCGCCACCCCCGATCTCGGCGGGGAAGGCTGGGCCGTGGCCGGCATACCGTTCGACGGCACGGCCAGCTCCCGACCCGGCGCGGCCGAGGGCCCCCGGGCAATCCGCCAGGCAAGCCTGGTCTTCGCCAGCTACCTGAACAGCCTCGGCGAGTGGCAGATGCTGGACACCCGCCGCGGCGACACCTTTCGCTACCGGGCACCCCGGATCGCCGACGTGGGCGACCTGCACACCTACCCCACCAACACGGTCAAGACGTTCCAGGCGGTCGCCGCCGAGGCACGCCGGGTCAGCGCCGCCGCCCCGCACGTTATCTTCCTCAACGGCGACCATTCCTGCACGTTCCCGACGTTCGCCGGGTTCCGGGCCGGCCGGCTCGACAACGGCCCGAAGCGGTTCGGATTCATCAACATCGACCACCACTTCGACTTCGGCAACGTAAATGTGCTGCACGGGCCGCTCTACCACGGGTCGAACTCCCGCCGGATCAGCGAGATTCCCGGCATCCGGCCCGAAGACATCGCATTCGTCGGCGTCGGTGATGTCACCAAGTACGACCAGTTCCGCAGCCTGCTCGACCGGGGCTTCCACGTGGTGCCCGGCGCCCAGATCCGCCGCGACGGCGCGGCGGCCGCGCTTGCCCCGGTGATCGCGCGGCTCGGAGAACAATGCGATACCGTGTACATCTCGCTCGACATCGACGTGCTCGACAGCGCGTCGGCCACCGGCACCGGGCACGTGACCATGGGCGGCATCAGCGTCGGCGAACTGCTAGACGTGTACGAGGAACTGCGCGCATTGCCCGTCGTCGCGCTCGACATCGCCGAGGTCTCCCCCCGCTACGACCCGTCGGGCAGCACCGCCCAGATCGCCGCGCACCTGCTGTTCAACTTCCTGTTCCGCACCGACTCGCAACCCTCCGGACTTGCACCCTGGACCCCCGGCAGTACTCAGGAGCAACGATGAGATTCGCCCCCGCCGCCGCATTCATCGACTGCTCCGACCTGCCGTCGGCCGCCGAGCGGGAACGTCCGGACCTCGCCGACCGGCTCAGCGGCCGGGCCGTCGACCTGCTGCACGACATCGGGTTCGCGGTGTTCCGGATCGGACGGCTGCGGCTGGGCGTCGATGAGAGCCGACGGATCGCCCTGGATCTGGCACAGCGGATCCGCCGGACACTGATTTTCCGCGGTGCTCCCGCAGACATGCGGCTGGAGGTGGATAAGCCCCAGAGCACCTACGTGCCGGCCGGATTCTTCACCCGCACCCTGCTACCCCACCACGACGGCCAGCACTGCTCCTACCTGACGCCCAGCCGGCTGGACATGCCCGAGTGGGACCCGGCCATGCGTGAGTTCGGGACCACCGGATACACCACGACCCCGGCGCACAAGATGTACCAGGGGATCTTCCTGGCCGACCCCGGCGAGGGCTTGAGCGTCACCACGTACTACGACTGGATCTCGATCGTGCACGAGGTGCTGGGCGCACGGGGCATCAAGGACGCCGACGACACGGTCACGGCCGCCCGGTGGCTGGGGGAGAACCTGCGTACGGCCGTGCTGCGCCAGCCGGAGCACGGCTGCCCCTACCCCTCCTATGGCGCGATGCTGGGGTTGGGCGAGACGATGTGGCACGGCCTGTCCTTCCACCATAGCGAGAGCCCGCTGAGTTCGGCGGACGCCGAGCGCTTCCCGGCCGCCGTGCCGCTGTCACGGCGCTGTGCGTGCGGGCGATGCGAGGGCGACGCCGCGCGCCTGTTCTGCCACATGATGCTGTCGGCGACCGGTTCGACGTGGAGCGAGCTGCGCGAGCGCTGGGAGGTCGCCGCCCCCGGTGAACACTGTGACCTGCTGATCGGCCACAACCTAACCATGATTCACGGTGGGTTGCGGGGCGGGCCCGGTCGCGTCCTCGAACCACTGTGCATGGTGGTCGACAAGCCCGAGGGTACCGAGTACGAGCGCTGGCTGTCCGCGGCCTGGCGGCGTTCGCTACCGATGCCGTCGTGACCCGTGGCGTCCCGTCGGCCGTCGCCACTCCGGTCGACCTGCACGTGCACACCTCGCGTTCCGACGGTGACGACGCACCAGCACAGGCTGCGGCGTACTGCCTGGCTGCCGACCTGCGTGTGGTGGCGGTGGCCGACCACAACACGATGAGCGGCATCGCGCCGTTCAGCGCGGCGGTGGGTGGCGCGGCGACCGTCGTGGCCGGCTGCGAGATCACCGCCGATTGGGAGGGTGAGGAGGTGCACTGCCTCGCATACTTCGTCGACCCCGCCGACGCCGCCTTCGCCCGGCGGGTGCGCTCGGTACACGACGCCGAGGCCACCTGGTGGCGAGCCTGGATTGAGCGGGTGCAGGCGATCGGGGTGCCGCTCACCGAGGAAGACGTCGACGCCGCACTCGGCGACGACCGGGTCGCCTACGTGGGCGACTACCTGGCGCTGCTGGCCCGCACCGCTGGCGACGACCCGCGGTTCGCCATCTACGGGCCCGGCACGTACGGCGCCATCGCGCGGGACTGGTGCCGCCCGGGCCAGCCACTGCACGTGCCCGCGCCCTGGCGGCCCGCACTGACCGAGGTCCTGTCGTGGATCGGCGAAGCCGGCGCCGTGGCGGTCCTGGCCCACCCGGCGGCCCTGCTGTCCGCACGCGACGACGCCGCGTGCCGTGTCCTGCTGGACACCTGGGCCGACGCCGGCCTGGCCGGAATCGAAGTGTGGACCAGCTGGCACCGGCCGGCCGACAGTGCCCGGCTGGCACAGCTCAGCGCGGCCGTGGGCCTGCTCGCCACGACCGGCTCCGACTATCACGGCCCACGGCTCAAACCCTGGGTGCCCACGCCGGGTCGGGTCCCGGTCGTGGGCCCCGACCCAATGGCGATCGTTGACGCCCTGCACGAGCGCCGGACCGCCCGCGTGACCAAGGCAGGCACATGACCACTGACACACATCCGGCAAGCGTCGAGATGAACGCGCCCGACCACGCCTGGCATCTGGTGCCGACCGTCGTGCTGCGGCAGGCGGGATATCCGCTGGAGATGCTCGATCCGCTTGTCGACGCCGAACAGGCGTCTCGGGCGGTCTCGCTGACCGAACGCCGTGAGCGTCTGGCCGAACTGGCCGCCACCGCCAAGGCGGTGCTCCGCCGGCACCGTAAGGCTGGCACGCAGCGACTCGCCTCCGAGATCGGGCAGCTCCGCCCGATCACCACCGAGGACCTCGCCCCGGTACTCGACGCCCTGCCCGACACCGAGAGCGGTCCGTTACGCGCGTACCGGGACGCGGCCGCCGCGCTGCACACCGACTGGCAGGTGTTCCGCGACCAGCACCGGGAACGGCTTGACGCCGCCGGCGACGCGGTGGCGCGGGCCTTCATCGAGGACTCTCTGCGCCAGGTGCTGCTGCTGTCCAACGACGCCGCCTATCCCACTCTTGCGGCCTGGCTGGACGGCTACCACGGCGAGCCGGGACGGCACACCCGCAAGATGACCGACCTACTCACCATGTATCTGCAACGGATCACCACCAAGAACGAGACACACTCGCATTTCGGCCCGTTCACGGTGGGCCGGGTCGGCACGACGCCCGGCATCACCTGGACGGGGGAAGGGCCGCTGCGGCGCACAGCGTTCTTCACCCACTGGGCGGCCGAACGGCTCGCGCTCGCCGCCGGGGAGATGCCCGGCATGCTCGACCACGTCCGGCCCCGCCGGCGACCACTCACGTTCCTACGTGACGGTCGCATCGAGGCGTACGCCTTCACTACCCGCGACGGTCTGGACGCCGAGTGGCACTTTCGACAGCAAGGCGACTGGGACGTGACACCCGGTGAACAGTGGCTGTGGGAACGCGCCGTGGGCGCTCGTACCGTCGCCGACCTGCGCGCGGAATGGCCATTCCCGGAACCTTTCGAGGAGGTCTTGCGGCGTGCCGTGGACGATAAGTGGCTCACGGCCGAGTTCGAGGTGCCGGTCGGCGACGCCGCGCCGCTGCGCCGCCTGCGGGAGCTGCTGCCTCACGACGCCGCGCACGCCGCGCCGATGCTGGCCGCCGTCGACGCGTTCGAACAGGACCTGCTGCATTTCTCGGCCGCGCCCCCGGCCCAGCGCCCCGCCGTGCTAACCGCAGCCAAGCGGCGTTTCGAGGAGCTGACCGGGGTGCCCGGCAACCGCAACAGTGGCCTGCACTACGCCGACCGCAGCATCCTGTTCGAGGAGGCGCACAGCCGGCTGCGCGGGCTGACCATCGGACCCGACGTGGCCGACTTTCTCACCACCGAGCTCGCCGTCGTCTATGAGCTCGTGCTGGCTGGGCCGCGCCTGCGGATGCGGCGTGAACGCGAGGTGCTCACCCGGTGGGTGCGCGACACGTTCGGCACCGGCGTGGAGGTGCCACTTGACCGCCTGTACGCCTGCTCGTTCGCCGACCTGGATCGGCTGGCCCGCGACTGCGCGCCGATCGAGGCGGAACTGGTCGAGCTGGACGAGGTGATCCTGCACGCGCTGATCGGGCCGGACACCGACCGCCCGGAGGTGGTGGTTCCCCGGGACGTACTGGAGGGGATCATCGCGGCGCACCCGGCCGACCCGCCCGCGTTGTGCAACCCCGATGTCCTGTTCGCCGCCCCGAGCCAGGCCGCGTTGGCGCGCGGCGCGTTCACCGCCGTGATCGGCGACTGCCATGCGGTCCGTGAAGTAATCACGCACACCAGCTTCGGTCCCCTGGTGCAGGAGCTCGACCCGCGCCTGCTGCCGGAGGTGTACCGGGGGTACCAGTCGCTGCTCGACGGCGACGAGATCCTGGTCAACCTGTCCCGCGGGCACCCGGACAAGTCCTCCACCCAGCTGGTCTACCCCTGCCACGATCTCGAAGTGTTCGGGCGTTCGGCGCAGGATCGCGACCTGGTTCTGCAGCCCACCCAGCTGTACCTGATCATCAATGGCGGGCGCCTGGAACTGCGGGCCCACCACGTCGAGGGACGGTTGCGGCTGATGGCGCCGCCAGCCGGAGGCCCAAGCATCCTTCAGGATCCGCTGTCACCGTTCGCCTTTCCGCGCCATTTCGGCGGCGTGGCATTGCGGGCCGCCTCCCTGACGCACGTGCCCCGTATCCGGTGCGGGCGGGTGATCCTGCAACGGGAGACCTGGCGGGTGCCGTCCGAGCGGCTGCGTGGTGTGACCCTCTCCGGCGACCGGATCGCCGCCGATGACGCTGCGGAATATCTCGCGGCGTGCCGGCTGCGCGCCGAGTTGGGCCTGCCGCGTCACGTCTTCGTCAAGGCGCCCGGTGAGCCCAAACCCGTCTACGTCGACTGGGAGGCGCCGCTGCTGGTACGCCAGCTGTGCCGGATCGCCCGTCGCGGCGCGGGGCTTTTGGAGGTGTCCGAGATGCTGCCGTCCCCGGACGAGCGGTGGTTCGAGACCGGCGGCGTCCGGTACACGACCGAGCTTCGGTGCGCGCTGTTTTCGGCCGGGTGGCACGGGTGACGACCGGTGCCCCGATGAGGTCGCGGACGGCGTACCGGCGACTGGTGGCCGCGGTTGGCGTCTCCGGGGTCGGTGACGGCGTCCGGTTCGCTGCGCTGCCGCTGCTGGCCGCTGCGGTGCTCGACGACGGATTCCAGGTGGCCGTGGTCACTGCGGCCACCACCGTTCCCTGGCTGCTGTTCGGACTGCCGGCGGGCGTGTACGCCGACCGTGTCGAGCGACGCCGGCTGATGGTACTGGCCGACGTGCTGCGCATGGCGACGATGAGCGCCGCGGTGCTGCTGCTGATCGCGGGATGGATGTCGTTCTGGCCGCTGGTGGGGGTGGCGCTGCTGCTCGGTATCGGTGAGGTGGTCTTTGACTGCGCCTCGTTCGCCTACCTGCCGCGAGTGGTGGCTGCCGAGGATCTGGAGACGGCCAACGGCCGGCTGTTCGCTGTGCAGACGATCGGCCGCGACCTGCTGGGCCATCTACTCGGTGGGGTGCTGTTCGCGGTCGGCCGGACGGTGCCCTTCGTACTGGACGCGGTGTCGTTTGCCGGGTCCGCGCTGGTGCTGCGCGGGCTGCCGGACGCCCGGCCGGATCCGGGCTCTAGGACGAAGCCCGATCTGGTGGCCGAGATCCGCCAGGGCATCGAATTTCTGCTCCGGGATCGGCTGCTGCGCCTGATCACGGTGTCCGCCGGACTCATCAACGCGGTTTACCTCGGCCAAGTCGCGGTGTTTGTCTTACTCGTCCGCGACGTTCTGGACCTGCCGTCGGCGGCGTACGGCGCGCTGGTGGCCGGCGGCGCGCTCGGTGGGGTACTCGGCGGTGTGGTCGCGGCGCGGGCCGCCCGGCGGTTCGGCCGTGCGTCAACACTCGGCGCCAGCCTGGCACTGATCGGCCTCGCCGGGGTTGGAGTGGCGGCCACCCGTGAGGTGATCGTGGTGGCGCTGGCGTACGCCGCATCGGGTATGGGGGCTATGATGTGGAATGTCATAGCTGTGTCGTTGCGCCAGGGCGTGATCCCCGACCACCTGTTAGGCCGCACCACGGGCGCATACCGGCTGGTCGCGTGGGGCATGATGCCGGTGGGCGCGCTCGCACTGGGCGCGATCGGTGACGCCGCCGGCCCGCGCGCGGCCTTCCTTACCGGCGGGGCGCTGCTACTGGTGCTCTGCCTGGCCGTCGTTCCCGTGCTACGGCGCGACCCCCGTACCCGCTGAGGAAACCGATGACCGAACACGATGTCCTGCGCGCTCACCTCACCTCCCGCTGGAAGCTCGACGATCTGCAACTGGTCGGCCAGGGCCTGGAGTTCACCGTCTTCCGAGCAGTGGCGCCCGACGGCTGCCCGGTCGCTCTGCGGCTGGCCGGGCAGCGCTTCTCCTCGAACGTCAACGATCCGCACGTGGACGTCCGGAACTTGCTGATCCAGGAGTACCGGATCACTCGGCATCTGGCCGCAGCCGGGTTCGCGGTGGCCGAGCCGATCGAGTTGCACCTGTCCGACCACGACGGTGAACCCGACATGCTCATGGCGCGGTACGTCCCCGACGACGGCAGCCGACTCGACGGTCGCCTGCTCGGATCTACCCTGGCCCGGCTGCACCGTCTCCCGCCACCGCCGCTGACTCCGGTGGCAGCGGAGGAAACCGGCACTCCCCAGGTGCTCACCGCCCGTGTCCTGCGCCGCTGGGCCGAGGTAGGATGCCTGATCAGTGACTGGCCCGCACCGCCGGCCGCGTCCGCGCTGAGCGCGGCACTCGACCGGATCGGCACGGCCGGGCTGGTCCACCTCGACGTGCGCAGCGCCAACGTCCGGCGGTGCAACGGCCGCGTCGAGGCGCTGCTGGACTGGTCCAACACCCTGCTGGGCGACGCCACCGTGGAGTTCGGCCGGCTCATCGAGTACGCCCGCTACCCGGAAAACGAACTCGACCTGGCCGACATCCGCGACGGCTACGTCCGCACCAGCCCACTCCCGCCCGACGACGACCCGGCGACGCTGGCCTGCCGCCTCGACGCCGCCCTGATGCTCGCCCTGGTCTTCCTCTCCGAAGCGCCGGATCCGCTGCGTGGCCCGGCCGCCGCCGACCACGCCCGCGAACTCGGCGAACGGTTCGCCGCCTCTCTCTCCCTACAGGAGCACCCATGGTCAACCTGACCCGCATCTACACCAAGACCGGTGACACCGGTACGACCGCTCTCGGCGACATGAGCCGGGTCGGCAAGACCGACAGCCGCTTGCAGGCCTACGCCGACGTGGACGAGACGAACTCGGTCATCGGCGTAGCGATCGCCGTCGGTGGCCTCGACGCCGACGTGCGGACCCTCCTGGAACGCATCCAGAACGACCTGTTCGACGTCGGTGCCGACCTGTGCACGCCGACCTCCCCGCCCGACCCCGCGATGCCACAGCTGCGCGTCAACGTCGGGTACGTTACCTTCCTCGAAGGGCAGTGTGATCACTACAACGAGGCCCTGACCAAGCTGCGCAGCTTCGTTCTGCCCGGCGGGACACCTGGCGCCGCGTTCCTGCACCAGGCCCGTACCGTGGCCCGCCGCGCCGAACGCTCCACCTGGCAGGCCCTGTCCGAGTACCCCGGCACAATGAACCGCGACACGGCCCAGTACCTTAACCGGCTTTCGGACCTGCTGTTCATCCTGGCTCGCCACGCCAACCGGGACCAGGGCGACATCCTGTGGAAGCCGGGCGCCAACCGCTGAGGTAGGGGCGTTGCTAACGAACGTGTGAACAGGGTGTCACGCACCGGGTTTGATGGAGACATCGAAACCTGGAAGGAGCACCAGCGATGCCCGCACCGAAGAAGTACTCCGACGAGCTGCGTGAGCGCGCGACCCGGTTGGCGGTCGAGGCCCGCCGGGACCCGGCGTCCGCGGTGGGCGCGATCCGGCGGATCGCTGACCAGCTCGGGGCCCATCCCGAGGCGTTGCGGGTCTGGGTGAAGCAGGCCGAGACCGACACCGGAGGGCGGCCGGGCACCACCAGCGGCGACGCCGGCCCCAGTGGCAGCGCGTTACGGCAGGCCCGGCAACGACTCGGGCCGGCCCCGCAGGGTACGGCGATGTCCGGGGTGAAACGGCAGTACATGGGCTGCGCCGGTCGGGTCTCCAAAAGGCATCAACACGGTCTACCTGGCCTACGCGCGGGAACGGACCGGCCACGCCCGGATCACCGCCCGGCAGTGGATCCCCGCCGAGCAAGTCACCGACCCGGATACCGCCGCGCGGACCGGGCTGCCCCGCACGCGGAGTTCCGCACGAAGGGCCAACTCGCGATCGACCTGTGCACTCACGCGTACGCCGACCTGCCCAAGGTCGTCGACACGATGCAGCGCCTGGCGCTGCTCTGGTGTCCCGAACTGCCTCAGCTCAAACGGGCCGAGCGGCGATGGGCGGCGTACGTCGAGCCGGCCGATCTGCCCCTGCTGCGCGGTGACACCCTCCTGCACACCGACTGCAGCCCGGACAACGTGCTCATCGACGGAGACGCGGCCCGCCTGATCGACTGGGCATGGCCGACGCTCGGCGCTGGGTTCATCGACCCGAGCTGTCTGATCGTGCGCCTGATCTTTGCCGGCCACAGCCCGGAGCAGGCCGAAGCGTGCATGAGCCCAGCTTCGGCCTGGACCAGTGCCCCGACCCGGACTGTCGATGTCTTCGCGTCCGCCCTCGCCCGGATGTGGGCGCAGATCGCCGCCGCCGACCCGAACCCCTGGAAGAACGGTATGGCCAAGGCTGCCCTGGCATGGGAAGCACACCACCGCGCCAAGTTGCGAATGACAGAGAGTAGTGAGTCTTGATCATCAGGTGATCGACCGGAATGATCTACCCATGCCGGCCGATCGTCATATGTCGATGAGAAGACCCTGGGGACTGTTATCCGCCGGCTTGGCCGGATGCTCGCCGCCTGCGCCCTCGTCGCCGCCACCGCCCTCGCGGGCGTTGTCGTAACAGGTGGCGCGGCCCACGCAGACGGCTGCTACACGTGGGGACGCACCCTCTCCCAGGGGATGTCCGGTAATGACGTCAAGCAGCTGCAGATCCGCGTCTCGGGCTACCCGGGCTACGGCGCGGTGCTCGCCCTCGACGGGGCGTACGGCCCGGCCACCCGGTCTGCGGTGATCCGCTTCCAGCAGGCCGACGGCCTCGCCGCCGACGGCGTCGCCGGCCCGCGGACCTTCAACAAGATCTACCAGCTCCAGGACAACGACTGCACGCCGGCCAACTTCAGCTACGCCGAGCTGAACAACTGCAACAGCAGCTGGTCCGGTGGCGCGGTGTCCGCCAGCACCGCCAAGTTCAACGCCCTCGTGTCGATGTGGAAACTGCAGGCCATGCGGCGTGCGCTCGGCAACGTACCGCTCTATGTCAGCAGCGGCTTCCGCAGCTACTCCTGCAACAGCGCGGTCGGCGGCGCCTCCAACAGCCGGCACCTGTACGGCGACGGCGTTGACCTGGTCGGCTCGCCCTCGTTCTGTCGGATCGCCCAGCAGGCCCGCTACCACGGCTTCAGCAACATTCTCGGCCCCGGCTACCCCGGCCACAGCGACCACACCCACCTGGGCGCCACGCCGAGCCGGTCCTGGTCCGCGTCGAGCTGCGGCATCTGAGGGGATCACCGGCGGTCAGGGCCGGCCACCCGGTGCCGGGACCCTGGATCACGCGCCTACCGGACACAATGAACAGATGGACACCGTCGCGCAGCTGACCATCGTCCGCCACGGGCAGAGCACCGCGAACGCGGCCTTCGCCGACGCCCACGCCCGAGGTCTGGCCGACCACGGCCTCACCGGCCGCGACGCCGACATCGAGCTGACCGCGCTCGGCTGGCAGCAGGCCACCCACCTCGGTCGCTGGCTCGCCACCCGACCCGCCGACCAGCGGCCCGACGTGGTTGTCTGCTCCCCGTACCTGCGGGCCCGTCAGACCTGGACCCGCGTGGCCGGCACCGCCGCCGCGCTCGGCGTACCGTGCCCGGAGGCGGTCGTCGACGCGCGGTTGTGCGACCGGCTGATGGGTGACCTCGAACTGTTCACCCCGCTGATGATCACCCAGCGGTTTCCGGCCGAGGCCGCCCGGCTCGCCGCAGACGGGCCGTACGCCTACCGCCCGCCCGGCGGTGAGACGTTCGGCGACGTCGTCGCGCGCGTCAAGGCCGTCCTGGCCGGGCTGGAGCGTGATCACGCCGGCCGGCGTGTCCTGGTCGTCGCCCACGACGCGGTGGTCATCGCGGCCCGGCACATCCTCGACGGCCTGCCGTTCACCGAACTTGACGCGATCATCGCGACCACGCCGGTCGCCAACGCGTCGATCACCCGCTACGTCGCCACCGGTGACGGCCTCGAACTGGTCGAGTTCGCCACCACCGCCCACCTGCCGCCGTGACTTCTACTGCCACTCAGGCTGACGGGCGGCGCAGCCGATAGCGCAGGTGAAGGACCCGGTTGCCCTGAATGATCACGTCAGGATCGTCCAGGAGGTGCTGTGTGTCGACCGACCCGAAGAAGCGTTTGCCGGACCCGAACACGACGGGTACGACGTCCATGCGTACCTCGTCGACCAGGCCTGCGGCGAGCGCCTGGCCGCCGACGTCGCCTGCGGCGACCTCGACCAGACGGTCGCCGGCGAGCTCCTGCGCCGTGGCAACGGCCGCCTCGACGCCGTCGACGAAGTGGAACGGCGCCTCCGGGTCCCAGCCCTCCGGGGCCGGCCGGTGTGTCACGACGACCACATGCTCGACCCCGGCCGGAGGCGTGCCGCCCCAGCCGTCCGTCATGTCGAAGACGTGCCGGCCGACGATCGTCACCCCGATCTGGTCCCAGTACGGCCGGATGTAGTCGTAGGAGATCTGCGACACCGTCAGGCCGCCGCTGTCGTCCAACGGGACGTCACCGCTGGACAGCCAGTCGAACAGCGGTCCGGGCTGGTCCTTGACGTCGGCGATGAAGCCGTCCACCGACACCGAGCTGTACATGACCACCGTGCCCACGGGCTCTCCTCTGCGTCCGGATGCCTCAAGTTAGCGTGCCGTGAGCTGGTGTTCTTGTAGAGAATCAATCCGCCGCTAGCGGCCAGCGGTCCAGCACATGGCCGGGATGCTCACGTAGGAACCGCCGCCGGACCTCGACGTACCGGGTCGGCGTGAGCCCGGTGAACGCCCGGAACTCGTGGCCGAAATGCGCCTGGTCGAAGTAACCCGCGCCGCTGGCGAGCTCGGCCCAGTCGACCGGTCCGGCCGGGTCGATCGCGAACACGGTGGCGGCGAAGCGGTACGTGCGGGCCAGCCGCTTCGGCGTGACGCCGACGAGCTCCTTGAACCGCCGCGCCAGATGGGTGCTGCTGACACCGGCCGCCGTGCCCAGGTCGCCGATCGCGACCGCCCCCCGGGTCGCCGTGATGACGCCGCTCGTGTGGCGGACCAGTCCCAGACCGGCGGTCGCGCGCAGCCGTCGCGTCAGCTCCTCCTCAAGCAGCGTCAGCATCTGCTGCGGCGTGTCCGCCGCAGCCAGCCGGTCTCGCAGCTCGGCGACGGCGGCCCGACCCCACACCTGTTCGATCGTCACCGGCCGGTCACACAGCTCGGCGGCCGGCATCGGCAGGAACGGGGCCAGCCCCCACGGTTTGACGTGCACGCCAACCGACCGGGTCCGGACCGGGTAGCTGAAGTCGTACGCGCGGGTGGGCGTGGTGACCACGCAGCCGTCGGCGTATTCGGCCGTCTCGATGTCGGTGCCGGCGCGGATGCGAAACGGTGCCCCGAGGTTGACGATGAGCAACGCCGCCGGCGTCGGCAGCAGCGTCAACCGGGCGTACGGCGGCGTACCTTCCAGGTAGTAGAGGTCGTCGATTAGCCCGTCCAGCGGTGGTCGCGGCACTCTCGACACGTACTCCATGCCCACAGCATCACCGACGCCCCCACAGTTCAACGTCGGCCACACCGCACTGACCCAAAATGGAAGCAGCGCCTGGTCCGGTGGCGTGATGTCCGCCAGCAGCGGCGAGTTCGGCCTCGATCAGATCAGCGGCCCGGTCGGCGCCGCCCGCCGACCGGGCCTGCCGCTTCAGGTCGGCGCTACGGGCCGCCACGTCGGGGTCCGCTGTGAGGGCGAGCAGCGTCCCACGTAGCTCCGCCGCGGTGACGGTGGCCGAGTCGACGATCCGGGCGACGCCCAGGCTGGCCAGCTGCTCGGCGTTCGCGAACTGGTCGGCCGCCTGCGGTACGGCGATCATCGGGGTCCCGCAGTAGAGGCCTTCGCTGCTGCCGCCCATGCCGGCGTGAGTGACGAAGCCGTCGGCCTGCTCCAGTACGGCGAGCTGCGGCACCCACGGGTGGACCTCGACGCTGTCCGGAACAGGACCGAGCTCGGCGGGGTCGACGTGGCTGCCGATCTGCAGCACGGTGTGCCAGCCGGGCAGGTCACCGAAGGCGGCGACGCACCGGCGGTAGAACTCGGCCTGCCGGGTGAAGGCGGAGCCGAGGGAGACCAGCAGTACGTTGTCGACGCCGTCCGGTCGGACCCAGGTCCCCTGGTGGGAGCGGTCACCCAGGACCGGGCCGACGAAACTGTAGACGGACCGGTCCACCCGGTCGGCGTGCGGCTGGAGCGCCTCCGGGGGCAGCACGAGGCTGCGCATCGGCCGGCCCTGGAACGCCATGCTGTCGGTGACCGACGAACCCTCCGAGGCCAGCCACTGCTCGAACCGCCGGTAGTAGTCGGCGCCGCGCGGATCGGCCCGCATCGCCTCGACGACCGACGCCATCTCCTGTTCGTAGCCGTCCCAGGCCACGAACGTCGACGACAGCTGGACGGCCGGAATGCCCCACTGCTCGCCGAGCAGCCGGGCCGGTGCGCCGGCGATGTCGTAGAGGAACAGGTCCGGCCGGTCGTCGGCGTAGGCGGCCCGCAGTTGCGGCAGCATGGCGATGGCGTCGTCGAGGAAGAGCGTGAGCTGCTCGATCGGGTCCTCGGTCCCGGATCCACCGTCGCCGGGCAGCGTCGTTTCGTACGGCTTCAGCTCGGCACCGGTGCGCTCGATGACGTCGGCGAAGGCGGGGTCGTTGGCGTAGGTGACCCGGTGGCCGCGCTGCACGAGGGTACGGATGATCTCCAGGCTCGGGTTGACGTGGCCGTGGAACGGGATGCTGACCATGGCGATGTGCGGCACGGGGACCTCCGGAGCTTGGAGACGAGACGTTTCGTCTCGTCAACAGCGAAGCATGGTGTCCCGAGCGCGTCAAGACGAGACGTACCGTCTCGCAGTAGGCTGTCGTGGTGACCCCACAGCCCGCCCGTCGCAGCGAGCAGTCCCGCCGCGCGATCCTCGCCGCCGCCCTGGCGCTACTGACCGAGCAGGGCTACCCCGCCGTCACCGTCGAGGCCATCGCCGCCCGGGCCGGGGTCGGCAAGCAGACCATCTACCGCTGGTGGCGCGGCAAGGGGGCGGTCATCCTGGACGCGCTCGCCGACAACCTGCCGGAGGTCCTCGCCCTGCCCGACACCGGCGACCTGCGGGCCGACCTGCGTCAGGTGCTCCGGGCCACCGTCGCCGAGTTCGCCGATCCACGACTGTCCGCCACCACCCGCGCCATCACCATCGAGACACTCGCCGACGAGGAACTGGCCGACCAGGCGCGCGACCGGCTGCTCCGCCCCCAACTGGACATGGTCCGCACTCGGCTGGAGGCCGCCCGCGACGCCGGCCAGGTCCGCCCCGACGCCCCCCTGGACCAGGTCGTGGAGCTGTTGTTCGGCCCGCTCTACCATCGTTGGCTGCTGCGCACCGGCCCGCTGACCGACGAGTACGCCGACAGCATCGTCGACCTCGTCGTCGCCGCCGTCACCCCCGCCGGTGCCTCCACCGGCACCGCTGCCAGCACCCGCTGAGGAGCACGCAATGACCGAGCCGTACGACACCGGGGTGCTCGACGTCGGCGACGGCCACCAGCTCTACTGGGAGGTCTGCGGCAACCCCGACGGCGTACCCGTCGTCGTGTTGCACGGCGGGCCGGGCAGCGGATGCACGCCCCGGCACCGCCGGACGCTCGACCCCGAACGGTTCCGGCTCGTAGTGTTCGACCAGCGCAACTGCGGACGCAGCACCCCGTCGGCCGCCGACCCCGCCACCGATCTGAGCACCAACACCACCGCCCACCTCGTCGCCGACATCGAACGGCTGCGTGAGCACCTCGGCATCGACCGCTGGGTCGTGTACGGCGACTCCTGGGGCGCGACGCTGGCCCTGGCGTACGCGACGAACCACCCCGACCGGGTACGCGGCATGATCCTCGTCGCGGTCACCATGACCCGCCGCTGCGAGGTCGACTGGCTGTACCGGGGTGCCGGCCGCTTCTTCCCCGAAGCGTGGCAGCGGTTCATCGCCCACGCCGGCCTGCCCGGCTACCGGCTGCCGACCGACACCGAGCCGCCGATCGAGCCGGTGCTGCTGCGCTACGGCCAAGTGCTCGCCCACCCCGACCCGGCGGTACGCCAGCGGGCCGCCGACGAGTGGTGCGCCTGGGAGGACGCGCTGATCTCCGAGGAGCACAACGGCAACCCGGGCGCGTACTCCGACCGGGAGCTGCGGCAGCGGCTCACGATGACCCGGATCTGCGCGCACTACTTCGGCAACGGCGCGTTCCTCGCCGACGGCGAAATCCTGCGCAACGTGCCGAGACTGGCCGGGATCCCGGGGGTGCTGATCCACGGGCGCACCGATGTCAGCGGTCCGGCGATCACCCCGTGGGAGATCGCGCAGGTCTGGCCCGACGCGCGGCTGCACATCATCGGCGACGCCGGCCACACCGGCACCGCCACGATGCGGCGCGTCCTGGCCGACGCCGCCGACACGATGGCCCGCACGCGGCCATGCCACATCGCGCTCGATCTCGATGGTCGGACGGGGCGGTTCAGTGAATGACGTTCCAGACCTCGGGCCCCTGCCGCAGCGCATCACCGTCGACGCGGAGCAGGTACGTCAGCTCATCACCGACCAGTTTCCGCACCTGGCGAACCTCCCGATTGAGCCTGTGGCCAACGGCGGCTGGGACAACTGGACCTTCCACCTCGGCCCCGACCTGCTGGTACGGCTGCCCAGCGCCGCCGAGTACGCCCTGGCGGTCGACAAGGAACATCGGTGGCTGCCGGACCTCGCCGCTCGGCTGCCGCTGCCCGTTCCCACCCCAATGGCGAAGGGCGAGCCAACTGCGGGCTATCCGTACCCGTGGTCGATCTACCGGTGGCTCGACGGCGAGTCGGCGAGGGCGGACCGCATCGCCGACCCGACGCGATTCGCGAACGACCTGGCCGAGTTCCTGGCAGCCTTGCAGGGCGTCGACGCCGCTGGCGGCCCGCAGCCGGGTCTCCACAACTGGTTCCGGGGCGGCACCCTACGCACGTACGACCAGGAGGTTGAGCACGCGCTCGCCGAGTTGGGCGACCACGTCGACGCTGAACTGGTGCGCGAGGTCTGGGCAGCGGCGATCGACGCCCGCTGGGACGGTGTCGACCGTTGGTTCCACGGAGACATCGCCCCGGGAAACCTCCTCCTTGTTGACGGACAGTTGGCGGCCGTCATCGACTTCGGCACCTGCGGCGTCGGCGACCCGGCCTGCGACCTGGCGATTGCCTGGACCTTGCTGACCAGCGACAGCCGGCACGCATTCCGCGCGCGGCTGGCGGTGGATGACGCGACGTGGGCACGCGGACGAGGCTGGGCACTCTGGAAAACCCTCGCCAGCTGCTCCAATGCCTCGGCAGATCCCGAGAAGGCAGAAGAACTCGCGAACGCGCACCGTATCCTCGCCGGAATCTGCTCCGAATTCACGGCCAACGTTGTCACCGAGACTCGCCCGTGACGGCGGCCGACGCCTGGCCCCGGCGCTCTCGCCCAGCCGACCAGTGGCGCAGGTCCTCAGTTCGGTAGCCGGGCCACCATCCGGCCGGTGACGTCGTCGAGGCGCCACGGTCCATCGTGCCGCGAATCAAATGCGCCGTCTCGGTGGTCGCCGAGCAGGAACACCTGGCCGGCGGGCACGGTCACCGGCGTGCATTCGGTGTAGGTGCCGGCCGGCAGGTACGGCTCGTCCAGCGCGGCACCGTTGCGGTACACCAGGCCGTCGCGGCAGGTCAGCTCGTCGCCGGGTAGGCCGATCACCCGCATGGTCCGGGCCCGGTCGACCGGGTCGAGCACGACGACGTCGCCGACGTCCACGCCGGTGACCCGGTACGCCACCCGGTCGACCAGCATCCGCTGCCCCGCATCGATCGTCGGCGACATCGACCACGACGGTACGTACACGACGGTCAGCACCCACTGTTGTGCCACGGCGGCGAGCAATGCCACGACGAGCACGCCGGCCGTGGCGCGCCGTACCGCCCAGCGCAGAACTGCCCGAGCGGCCCGTCGAACGGGGTTGTGGCCGGCGGCCGTCGGGGTCAGCGGCGGGGCCGGCTTGGAGCTGGGCATCGTCAAGCCTCCTGGATGGTCGGGCGGGGCGCGGGCGCGGCGTGGCCGGTGGCGCGGCGGCGGGACTGGGCGTTGGCGGCTTCGTTGTGCTGGGCTTCAGCCAGCCGGGTCCGCGCGAGAGCCGCGCCGTCGGTGGTGAGCCGGTACACGTGCCGGGGTGGCCGGCCAGGGCTGGCTGGTTCCCGCCACTGCGCCTCCAGCAGGTGCTGCTCGGTCAGGCGCATCAGGATCGGATAGAGCGACCCGCTGGCCAGGCCGGTTTCCTTACTGAGCTGGTAGCCGTAGCGCCAGTCGTCGGGCGCGGCCAGGAAGCAGGCGAAGATCCGCAGGGTCTGCGGTGAGCTGTTCGGTCGGCGCGGCATGGCCAAACTCTACATATATCGACTAAGCAGGTCCAGCCCTGTCCCGCGTGGATCTTCCGCCGGTCGACGGCAACGACGCCAAGCCGATCGGGACGGCTCATCACCCGTCATCGAGGGACCCATGACCGGCGCCGCTCGGCCGCTGCCGATTTCTCCCGATCGCATCGTGGCCGGAACATACGCGGTGATGGCGGCGATCAGTGACCTGTCGACTATCCCGCCCGCCTGCTCGACTAAACGGATGGCCGGCGTTTTCGACGCATTCCGCGATTTTTGGGTGACCGTCACCCTGCATGTGGATCCGGTCGAGATCGGCGGTTTTCCGACCAGGCCGGCGGTTGTCCGTTCCGGCGTCTATCTCGCCTTTCGCTCCGACCTTGCGCCTCTGCTGTGCCTGGTCGCGGCCCAGGATCCCGGCAGGTCGGTCCCGCATGAAGGCGTTGACCAGGCAAGGGACGGGGCGACGGAGGGACGCCTCGTCACGAGGACGTGCTGCGCGGCTATGAGAGTCTCCCCGGCGGGCTGCCGTCGATGGCGACCGGTTGCTAGGTATTGACATCGATCGCGCATCGCGGCAGGCTTTGCGAAACCGCCTGATGGCAGTCGATATTCCTCCTCAGCGATGGTGGAAATGCGTAGAGATTCGATGCGTGTCGCCCTGCTCACCACCACTCAACACGGCCACCTGAATCCGTACATTCCCGTGGTCAATGCGCTTCAGTCCGCCGGCAGTGACGTCGCGTTGCTGCTGTTGTCGGCCGACGGTGGCGTGCTCGACGAGCAGCGCGGCCAGGCCCTGGGCAAGGCGGAGGTGCACGCGGTCGGGCAGGTCGAGATGGCACCGTGGAGCGACGATCCGGCGAAGATCGGCCCGATGCTGCAGTTGTCGCCGGTGGCCGAGCAGACAGCCGACGTACTGCGCGCGACGGCACCGGATTTCGTGCTCGTCGACTCGCTGCCGGTCACCGCGTCGGCCATGGTCGGCACACATGCGTCCGGCGTGCCGTACGGGATGATCTGGGCCAATCTGGGTGGGGTGTGCCCCGCTGCCCATCGGCGCGGTCGCTGGCTGTACGACGAACAAGTCGGTAACTATCTGACCAGGCACGGGGTGATGTGGTCGATGCGTACCCATTCGGCGCGTTCACCGATTCTCAATCTGATGCCGACGATCCCCGCCCTGGTCGGCGACGACGCGGTCACCGACGACGGGGTGCAGCTGGTCGGCCTGCCCGGTGCGGCGGGCGCCCGCGGCGACGAGGTCACCTTCCCCCGCCTGGACCGGATCGACCCCGACCGTCCGCTGGTGTACGTCTCCTTCGGCACGATCTTCTACCGACGGCCGGACCTGCTGCGTACGGTGATCACCGGAGCGGCGGCGACCGGGGCGCAGGTGATCGCGTCGGTCGGCGACCTCACCGAGGAGCTGGCGCTGCCCGACGACGTGCTCACCGCCCCGTACCTGCCGCAACGCGAGGTGCTCGAACGCGCCGACGTGTTCATCACCCACGGCGGATACAACTCGGTGGCGGAGTCGATCCGTGCGCAGACCCCGATGCTGGTGATCCCGCTGGCCGTTGACCAGCCCATCCAGGCGTACTTCGTGGACAGCGCGGGCTTCGGCACGGCGTTGGAGCCGGCGGGCGTCACCGAGCAGGCGGTCACTGACGCGGTCACTGATCTGCTCGACCCCGCCCGGGACTACCGGGCCCGGCTGCGCGCGGCGCGGCCGCAGTGCGGCGACTCCGCCGCGCGCACCGCCGAGCTGGTCATCGGCACGATCGAGACGCTTCAACGGGAGGGGCAACGGTGACGATCGAACTGCAGCGGCCGGTGGTCGACCCGATCGTGGTGGACGATCTCGAACGGCTCTCGTTCCAGGTGGACCGTCGCGCCTACACCGACGACGACCTGGCAGCGCAGGAGACGACCAGGATCTTCGATCGCTGCTGGTTGTACGTCGGGCACGAGTCGGAGGTGCCCGGGCCGGGCTCGTACGTGGCACGCGACGTCGGCGGGCGCCCAGTCGTGATGACACGCGGCTCCGACGGAGTGGTCCGGGTGTTCGCGAACAGCTGCACCCACCGCGGGGCGCTGATCTGCTCACAGCCGGCCGGGCAGGCCCGGTCGTTCCGGTGTCCTTACCACGACTGGACGTTCTCCACTCAGGGCGACCTGGTCGGCGTGCCGATCCCGGACGGGTACGGGCCAGGTTTCCGTAAGGCGGACTTCGGCCTGGCGCGGCACCGCAGCGACAGTTACCGGGGTTTCGTGTTCGTCACCTTCAACCCGGAGCAGCCGCGCACCCTGACCGAGTACCTGGCGGGTGCCACGGAGTACCTCGACCTGATCGACGACCAGTCGGAGGTCGGGATGGAGGTGATCCAGGGTGCGCAGCTGCACGGCGCCCGGGCCAACTGGAAGCTGATGATGGAGAACAGCGTCGACATCTACCACTTCCGGGCCCTGCACAAGCGGTACGTCAGCTACATGGAGTCGCTGGGGTCGGTGCCACCGCGACGCCGGGGCGGCTTCGGCCGCGCCCTCGGGCTGGGGCACGGGGCCAACGAGCTGCCACCGGCGGCGGCCCGCCCGCTCGCCTACTGGACGCCGATGTTCGGCGCCGAGGTGCGGCCCCGGATCGAGGCGACGGCCGCCCGGTTCGTCGACCGGTTCGGTGCGCAACGCGCCGAACGGATCACCGGCACCAACCGCGCGTTGCTGATCTTCCCCAACCTCATGATCATCGACGCGATCGCGATCACCATCCGCAAGATCGACCCGGTCGGCGCGGACCAGATGGCGATCACCTCGGTCGCCCTGGCCCCCCGAGACGAGGACCCCGACATCCGGGAACTGCGCAAGAGCCACTATCTGACGTTCCTCGGTCCCGCCGGCTTCGCCACCCCCGACGACATCGAGATCATCGAGTCGTGCCAGCGGGGGTACCTCAACCGCGCGGTCCGCTACTCGGACCTGTCGCGCGGCATGAACAAGGCGGTCCCGGAGACCACCGACGAGCTTCCCGCCCGCGAGTTCTGGCGGCAGTGGGACCGGCTGATGCAAGGGGCGTGACGACGATGATCACCGAGCTGACGGTCGACGACGAGGCCCAGGTGCGGCTGTGGCACCGGGTGAGCCAGTTCCTCTTCCGGGAGGCGCGGCTGCTCGACGAGTGGCGGCTGCGCCAGTGGTACGACGAGATACTGACCGCCGACATCCGCTACTCGGTGCCGGCCACCGACGTGCGGGGCGACACGGCCGACGCGCTCGGGCTCATCGACGACGACGCCGCCCGGCTGCGCCAGCGCATCGAACAGCTACTCAACGGCGAGGTGTGGTGCGAGAACCCCCGGTCGCGGACCAACCGGATGATCACAAACGTGGAGATCCTGGCCGACCGGGGCACCCACCTCGACGTGGCGGCGAACGTCGTCGTGCACCGGTTCGGGCACGGACGCTCCGACGCGTACGTCGGCAAGTACCGGTTCGAACTCGTCGTCGACGGCGGGATGTTCCGGGTCCGCCGCCGGCTCGTCGTGCTCGACCACGAGACGCTGTACGAGCACGGCAAGCTCAGCATCATCCTGTGACCGGCCAGTGACGGCGGCCACCCCGGGCGGCGCCCCACCCGTCGCCGCCTTCGGGCCGCCGGGTCTGCCCCGCGAGGTGTACGTCCTCAGCGTCGTCGGTGGCTGCGTCATGCTGGGCCTGGGACTGGTGCTGCCGGTGCTCCCGGTGTACGCGGCGACGTTCGGGGCCGGGCCCGCCCAGATCGGCGCGCTCGTCGCCCTGTTCGCGTTGATGCGGCTGGCCACCAGCCCGTTCTGCGGCCGGCTCGCAGCTTGGTTCGGCGAACGGCGGGTCCTGGTCGCCGGCCTGCTGCTGTGCGCGGTCTGCTCGGCCCTGGCGGCGTTCGCCGGATCGTACGGGCAGCTGCTCGTGTTCCGCGGCCTCGGCGGCGTCGGCTCGGTGCTGTTCTCGGTGTCCGCGCTGGCGACACTGCTGGCGGTCGCCCCCGCCGACCAGCGGGGCCGGGCCAGCGCCGTGTTCGAGGCCGGCTTCCTGCTCGGCGGCATCTGCGGGCCCGCGCTCGGCGGGCTGCTCGCGCTCATCGCCCTGTCCGCGCCGTTCCTGGTGTACGCCGCGCTGCTGCTGGCCGCCACGGTGCTGACCCTGGCGGTGCTGCGGACCGACGCGCGCCACGGCACGGACCCGGGCCGTGCCGCAGTCCGGCTGCCGGTCCTGCTGCGGGACCGGCGCTACCTGGTGGCCTGTACGGCGGCGCTGGCGCAGGGCTGGGTCCTTTTCGGACTACGCAGCGCGCTGGTGCCCACGGTGGTCGTCGCGTGGGGACACGACGTGGCCTGGGTCGGGTGGGCGTTCACCATCTCCGCCGTCGTCCAGGCGTTGCTGATCGTCCCGGCCGGCCGGGTCGTCGACCGGGCCGGGCGGCGCCCCGCCATGATCGCCGGCACCGGGGTGGCCGCGACGGCGATCACCGCCCTGGTGTTCGTGGACACCTACCCCTGGCTCGTCGTCGGACTCTGCGCGTACGCGGCGGGATCAGCTCTGCTCAACGCCGCGCCGGCCGCGCTGATCGGTGACGTCGTCGCCGGCCGGGCCGGCAGCGGCGTCGCCGTCTTCTCGATGTGCACCGACGTCGGCGCCGTCGTCGGCCCGGTCGTCGTCGGGCTCGTCGCCGAGCAGGCGGGCGCTGCGGCCGCCTTCGGCAGCGGCGCCGCGCTGCTGGTCGTCGCCTTCGCGGCGGCGTGGACGTTGACCACGGTTCGACCGACGACCGCTGTCCCACCGACCCGAAGGAGTTGATCACATGGACCGGCCGGCTGCCCGACGTGACCGGGGCGAGGCCATGTTCCAGCAGGTCTTCGGCCGCGAACCGCGCCCCGGTTCCTACCCGGAGTTCCTGCAGATCACCGTCGACCACCTGTTCGGCGAGATCTGGACCCGCCCGCACCTGAGCGTCGAGGAACGCGAACTGGTCGCGTTGACCGCGGTCACGCTGGCGCGCACCGACTGGGAGCTGCGCGGCCACATCGGTGCCGCCATGCACCTCGGGATGTCGCGGGAGAAAATCGTCGAAGTCATTATTCAGCTCGCCTACTACGGTGGCTGGCCGGTCGCCAACAACGGGTTGCGCGTCGCCCAGGAGGTCTTCGCCGAGCTGGACGGCGTCACCGGGAAGGACCCGGACGATGACCAGTGAACCGTCCGCACTCGACCCGGCCGAGAAGGTCGACCTGTGGCGCCAACGGTTCTTCGAGGCCCAGGCGGCCGCAGAGGAGTTCATCCTGGGAGAACACGGCGAGGAAGGCCTGGCCGCGTGGATCCAGGCAAACTCGCGCATCACCGCGGAACTGCTGCGGGCGCAACGGCCCGCCGGAGTGTCCGCCACCGACCACTTCATGACCCGGCTGCAGCGTCAACTGTTGCTGTACGACTCGGCGGTGACCCGCGAGCCACAACCCTCGGGCACCGTCCTGCGCAACGCCGACTGCGGGATCCTTCGGTACCGCAGACGGGCCGCCCGCGCCGGCGTCGTGCTGACGTTCTCGTCGCCGTGCCCGTACTGCCAGAAACTCAACACGGCGATCGCCGCCCGCTACGTGGAACCGGACGTCACGGTGTCGTGCGACCAGGCCGGCGACGGGTGCACCTGGCGCGCGGAGTCCGCTCACCCGCCGGAAGGCGACGACGCGGCCGGGTCGCCGCAGCGGGGCCGGACCGGCGGTTGAACCACCGGCAACGCCGTCCGCGCGTCCGCCGGTGACCGGCTGACGTCGAGTGTCATGGCGAGCTGCCGGCCCACCGCCACACACAGGTCGACCGCCGCGGTACGGGTCAGGTCCTGATGCTCGCCCTGGGCGACGCACGCCGACGCCACGTTCCTGTTCCGTAGCCGCAGGTACCACGGGAACAACGAACCCAGCGCGGGCTCGGTCAGCATCGTGCGCGAATGCACGATCGTCCCCACCAGCAGGTTGCCGAACGGGCGCTGCCCGGCGTTCATGAAACTCTTCAACCGCTCCTGGAAGATCTTCAACACCGCCGGTACGTTGCCCGCGTACACGGGCATGGCGAGCAGCATCGCCTGCGCGCCCTCGGCCAGGTCGACGACCTGCGCGAAGTCGTCGTCGAGTGTGCACCGACCCACCTCGGGGTCCAGGCAGGTGTCCTCGCCCTCGCACATCGCGATGCGATGGTCGATCAACCGGATCCGCTGGATCCGCGCGTCGCTGACCTCCCGGACGACACCGCTGATCGCCGCCTCGAGCAGCGCGTCGGTCAGCGACGGCAGACGCTTCTGTGTGCAGGACAACGCGATGATCTTCACCCGAGGGGCCTCCCCTGTCCGCTCAGCGCCACGGTGGACCGGCCACCTGACCATGCGTACGTGGCCGCTCACCGAGACAGCCCCAACCTACCGGGCCGCCTGCCCGCTTGGGTCAGGGCGCAAACCTCGGCCAGGTGGAGAAGCAGTGGCGAATCTCGTTGACCTGTGTCGCGGTCAGCCCATAGATCTCGCGGAAGACGGCGTCGTCCATCCGGTCCAGCCGCTGCATGGCATCGGTGAAGTCCTCCTCGGTCAGACCAGAATCCGCCTGCCGGGCGAGCTGGATCAGCCGATTTCTGGAGTAGCGGGCTAGGGCGGCGGCAGTATCGATGTAATCGCGAGGGGCAGCCCGGGTAGCGAGTGCCACCACCTTTGAGGCAACCACGTCATCAAGGTGCAGCACCGGCCCGATCTGCATCATGACCGGCTGGTGGTGCCGGTCGAACCGCACCATCTGCAGCCGCACCGTCT
Organism: Micromonospora sp. ABR4_055; assembly: GCF_056160425.1. NCBI lineage: Bacteria > Bacillati > Actinomycetota > Actinomycetes > Micromonosporales > Micromonosporaceae > Micromonospora > Micromonospora sp. ABR4_055. Next base: position 9,225 of record NZ_JBSWXD010000016.1, on the reverse strand, counting down.
GGTCCCCGCGACGCACCTCGCACTCGACGAGATCATGCTCGAAACCGTCGAAGACGTCGCCGAGGTCGGCTGAATCCGTGACCGCCTCGACGTGCAGTCCAGCACGACTCAGGGTCGACATCACCAGGTCGGCAGCCGCGGTGACCCCACCGGACTGGTCCGTGAACAGGTCGACGTCTTCGGTCGGCCGGTCCACCACGCCGTATGCGATCAGCGCGTGTCCGCCTGCTAACGCGAAGCCGTGTCGCTGGGCCACGGCGAGCGCCAGCCGTGCCACCTCGGCCTGGAACTCCTCTGATGTCACGCGGCGGCGGGCTGGTGGGCGCTGCGCAGCTGCGGGTGCCGTTGCTCCCAGGCCTGTCTGACGCCACGTGGAACCCACAGGTCCGGCCAGAGCCGGACCAGCGTCGGGCCGTGCAGCCAGGTGACCAGCTCGACCGGGGTGACCGCCTCGACCAGGACGGTTTCGTACATCCACCGCAGCAGTGCGGGGTTGTCGAGGTTGACCCGGCGGTCGGGCTGCCAGTGCAGCCGATGCGGCAACTCGACGACGCCACTGACTGGTCCGCGCAGCTGCGCGAGGTCAGCAACGACTGCCGCGCGACGACCCGGCCGAGCCAGGTACGGCACGATGCCACCCTCGGCTTCGCTGCGTCTCACGTCATACAGGGTAGCGGGCGATCCCGTCGCGAGCTGGCCCTACGGTGTCGACGCGGCGGGCCTGAGCCGGTTGTCGGCTACGCCGAACCAGCGGGGCAGGTGGTGGAGCAGATCCTGCTGGTCGTCGCCGACCCAGGCCACATGGCCGTCGGGACGCAGCAGGACGGCGGCTACGTCCAGGTCGTCGCTGGCGTCGACGACGTGGTCGACCCGGTCCACCCAGCCGGTGACCGACAACCGGCCGGTCTGGTCGAGCAGCAGTCCACGGCCGCCACGCGTCAGCTCGTACAGGCGGCGGCCGCCGGTCAGCGCTACGTCGCGCAGCCGCCGGCCGAGCAGGTCGTGGGCTGAGCCGCCACCGCCGTCGCCGTCCTCGCCGCCGACGTCGTAGCGGATCCCGATGGCGGTGACCTTCTCGATCAGGCGGCGGTTGACCTCCTCGATGTCCATCAGCTCGGCGAGCAGCCGGCGCACCGCCTGCGGGCCCGGCTCGGTGGACAGCAGTTCCATCTGCGCCCGGGTGTTGTCCAGCACGGCGGCCGCCACCGGGCGCCGTTCGGTGTGGTAGCTGTCGAGCAGCCCGCCGGGCGCCCAGCCGGCGACCTCGGCCGCGAGTTTCCAGCCGAGGTTGAGCGCGTCCTGGATGCCGAGGTTGAGGCCCTGGCCGCCGAGTGGCGGATGGATGTGCGCGGCGTCGCCGGCCAGCAGGACCCGGCCGACCCGGTAGCGCTGCGCAAGCCGGGTGGCGTCACCGAACCGGGACAGCCAGCGCGGTGAGTGCACGCCGAAGTCGGTGCCGGCGGTCACCCGCAGTTGCCGGGCGAACTCCTCGATGGTCGGTGCGACGCTACGGTCGGCGGCCACCCCTGCGGCGGGCACCACCAGCCGGTACACGCCGTCGCCCAGCGGCGCGGCCCCGAACCGCTTCTCGGTGACGCGGACCTCGGCGACCACGGCGGCGACGGTCTCCGGCGCTACGGCCACCGTCATCTCGCCCAGCAGGGTGTCGACCCGGGTCGGTTCGCCGGGAAAGGCGACGCCGAGCAGGTTGCGCACCGTGCTGCGGCCGCCGTCGCAGCCGACCAGGTAGCGCGAACGCAGCCGGGTCCCGTCGGCCAGTTCCGCGGTCACCTGACCGTCGTCTTGGCGCAGGCCGACCAGTTCGCAGCCGCGCCGGATCTCGGCACCGAGTTCGGTGGCGCGTTCGGTCAGCAGGCGGTCGGTGACGGGTTGCGGGATGGCGAGCACGTACCCGTGCGCGGTGTCCAGCCGGTCCGGCGCGGGTTTGTCGATGCCGGCGAAGCCGCCGAACGGATACCGCTGGCCGTACGCGAGGAACCGGTCCAGCAGGCCACGCTGGTCCATGATCTCGATGCTGCGCACATGCAGGCCGCCCGCGCGGACGTGGCTGGTCGGCTCCGTGTCCTTTTCCACGACGAGTACGGACACGCCGTGCAGCCGTAACTCGCTGGCCAGCATCACACCGGTCGGCCCACTGCCGGCAATGATGACGTCGAACATTCGGTTCCCCCATTTCTGCGATCAGCCATCCGGGCAGCGTCGATCAGCGGACACACGTACGTGAATCCGCGCGTTTTCGCAGCTGACGGCTTCGGTCGCACATTCTGCGCCGCGACCCGGGTCTTGCCGCAAGGCCCCCTATGCGATATACGTTGAATACGGCGAGGAACGGTTGCTTCCTTGCCGTATTCAGTCGGCCTCGCGTGTCGTACGGAGGGCTACGGTCGGCCGTCGAGGAACATCCGCAGTCGGGTCAGGGTCTGCTTGTCGTCGCCGGGCAGGTGCCCGTTGACCGCGCGGCACACCCAGCCCAGGCGCGATGCCACCCGGGTCGCGGCCACCAGGTCGCCGGTGAACCGTTCGGCGTACGGCGCCAGGTAGGCGTCCCGGAACGGCGAGGTGTCGACCGAGTCCCGCACGTCGTCGAGCCCCCACGCCAGCCCACCGTCGAGGGTGACCGACAGGGTGAGGAACGGGTGCGACACGCAGGCGTCGCCCCAGTCCATGATGAGGTGGCGGCCGTCGCGGACGAAGACCTGCGCGTCGTGCAGGTCGTCGTGCTGCAGCAGCTCCGGCAGCCCGTACTGCGCGAGCTCGGCGCACAGGTCGGCCACCATCGGTGCCGCGTCGCGGAACCGTCGCTCGGCGCCGACGACGTCGATGATCCGTGCGTACGCCTGCGGCAGGGTGGCCAGCCGCCGGTCGGGCACGCCGAGGGCGAGCAGGTCGTCGACGTCGTCGGCCAGGTCGAGCTGCACCGCGGCGAGCCGGCCGTCGATCCAGTCCCGCACCCAGGCCAACCACTGCGGATCCCGCCACCGTCTGTCATCCACGGCCGGTGATGCTAGTCAGCCGTCGACGTCGGCCGACACTCGTTCTAGCCGGCCGGGCCAGCCGGCAATGTGGGATCAGTCGTGGTCGGGGGTTCCGGTCAGGTAATGGTCGGCGGCGTACAGGGCCTCGGTGACCAGGCGGCGGACGTGGCCGCCGCGTGCCCGGTAGAGCACCCGGCGGCCGTCACGGCGGCTGGCGACCAGGCCGGCGAGCAGCAGTTTCGCCAGGTGCTGCGACACGGCGGGCCTCGCGGCGCCGACCGCCGCCGCGAGGGTGCCGACGTCGTGTTCGCCGTCGCGCAGCTGCCACAGCAGGCGTAGCCGGGTCGGGTCGGCCAGCATCTTCAACGCGGTCACCGCCGTGTCGACCTGCGCGCCGGTCGGTTGCTGCTGCCCATCCGTGGCACCTGCAGCGTTGTCGCGTGCGTACATGAGCACGTATTCTGCCATCGCCATGGACCACGACCACCACCGTCACGACCACCACCCGCACGGTCACCGGCATCCGGTGCGGCGGGCCTGGTGGCGACGGGCGCTGCACCGGCTCACCCCGCACACCCACGACACCGCCGCCAAGGTCGACGACTCCCTCGAAGCGTCCCGCGACGGACTCCGCGCCCTGTGGATCTCCCTGGCGGTCCTCGCCGCCACCGCCGCCGCCCAGGCGGTCATCGTCGCCGCCTCCGGCTCGGTTGCGCTGCTCGGCGACACCCTGCACAACGTCACCGACGCGCTGACCGCCGTACCCCTGGCGATCGCGTTCCTGATCGGCCGGCGCGCCGCCACCCGCGCCTACACGTACGGGTTCGGCCGCGCCGAGGACCTCGCCGGCGTCGTCATCGTGGTCGTCATCGCCGGCTCGGCGATCGCCGCAGGCTGGACCGCCGTCGACCGGCTGATCCACCCGACGTCGATGACCCACGTGCCGTGGGTGGCCGCCGCCGGGGTCGTCGGCTTCGCCGGCAACGAGATCGTCGCCCGCTACCGGATCCGGGTCGGCCGGCGCATCGGCTCGGCCGCGCTGGTCGCCGACGGGCTGCACGCCCGTACCGACGGATTCACCTCACTGGCCGTCGTCGCCGCAGCCGGGGGCGCGGCGGCCGGCTGGCAGTGGGCCGACCCGCTGGTCGGCCTCGCGATCACCGTCGCGATCGGGTACGTGCTGCGTGACGCCGCCCGCGAGGTGTACCGGCGGCTGATGGACGCCGTCGACCCGGCCCTGGTCGACATCGCCGAAACGACCCTGCGCGCGGTGCCCGGCGTCCGCGACGTGACAGCGGTACGGCTGCGCTGGATCGGCCACCGGCTGCACGCCGAAGCCGACCTCGTCGTCGACGCCGACCTGAGCCTGCTCGCCGCGCACGAGGTGGCCGCCGACGCCGAACACCAGCTCACCCACGCCGTACCCCGGCTGGTGTCGGCGACCGTGCACACCGACCCGGCCGGGCACGCCGGGGCGCACCACCACGTCACGTTGTCGCACCGCCGCCGGGCCGCGACGCTGCGGTAGAAGCTGTCAGCCGGTCACCTTGGCGACGAACGCGGCGACGGCGGCCCGGGTCCGGGCGGTCTTTTCTTGCAGGGTCAGTGATTCCGGCAGCCTGGCGCCCGGCCCCGGGTCCTTCCTGCCGCGCACGTACAGCGAGCAGGCGAGGTCGCCGCACAGGTAGGTGCCGACCGAGTTGCCCTGCTGGCCGGCCCGGCCCGCCTTCGGCGCGACCATGAACGACACCCCGGCCTGCGGCGCGGTCAGGCAGATCGAGCACATGGAGCGCCGCAGGTGGCGGGCGGCCGGATCGGGGCAGCGCAACGCGACCGCCGCCGGACGGCCCGCCAGCTCGGTGACCAGGTAGGCACGGGCCGGCGACTGCGGGTCGCGCCAGCCGAGGAAGTCCAGGTCGTCCCACGGCCGGCCGGCGAGGTCACGCGGCACGTACAGGCGTTTCGTCTCCCCCTTGTGCAGTTGACGAACGCGGCGCGGATCTCCTGCTCGGTCAGTGGTGTCATACCGGCCAGGCTAGTTGCCTAAAGGTATTAGGCAAACGCATAATCAGTGTCGGTTCGATGGAGGAGGCGATACGGATGGCGCGGGCCGGACTGAACGCGCAGCGGTTGACCACGGCCGGCGCGGAGCTGGCCGACGAGATCGGCTTCGACCAGGTGACCGTCTCCGCGCTGGCCCGCCGCGTCGGCGTCGCCGTGGCCAGCCTGTACGCGCACGTCCGCGGCTCCGACGACCTGAGGACCCGGATCGCCCTGCTCGCCCTGGCCGAGCTCGCCGACCGGGCCGCCGACGCCGTCGCCGGCCGGTCCGGCAGGGACGCGCTGGCCGGGCTCGCCGACGCCTACCGCGACTACGCCCGCGAGCACCCCGGCCGCTACGCCGCCGCCCGGCTGCGGCTCGACCCGGCCACCGCCGCAGCCAGCGCCGGCGGCCGGCACACCCGGCTGCTGCGCGCCGTGCTGCACGGCTACCGGATGCCCGAACAGGAACAGACCCACGCGGTACGGCTGATCGGCGCCACCATCCACGGCTACCTCGACCTGGCGGCCGCCGGCGGGTTCAGCCACAGCGACCCAGACCCGCAGGACAGCTGGCCCCGCATCCTGGACGCACTCGACGCGTCGCTGCGCCACTGGCCCGGCGCGCCGACGGATGTCGATGTGTAGGCAACCGCCTGGTGTATTAGCAACCCGGCTGACACGAGGATCGATCCATCCAGATCGGACGAATCGATTCCCGCAGGAGGACGCATGATCGTGCCACCCCTGTCGATCCGCCGGATCGGCGCGGCGTTCGCGGCCGGCACCGTACTGGTCGGTGGTCTGCTGGCGAGTCCGGCGGCCGCTGCCGCCGGGCCCGCCCCCGAGCTCGGCGGTGAGGCCGCCCTGGCGCTGGCCGACCGGCTGGGTGACCGGTCCGCCGGGGCGTACCGGGACGAGGTCACGGGTGACCTGGTGGTGACCGTGACCGATGAGACGGCCGCCCGGGTGGTCCGGGCCGCGGGTCGGGTGCCCCGGACCGTCGACGGAGTCGCCAACGCCGGCACCACGGTGGCCAGCAGCTTCCCCGGCAACGACTACGGCATGGTCCGCTGGGACAACCCCAACGCCAACCGGCCCGGCGCGGTCAACATGTACAACGGCAGCACCCGTGACATCAGTCGGGCCGGCAACCCGTACGTCGGGCAGGCGGTCGGTGCCAGCGGCAGTACCACCGGGCTGACCCGGGGGTCGGTGAACGCTGTGAACGTCACGGCGAACTACTCGGCCGGCGCGGTGAACGGGCTATTCCGGACCAACCTGTGCACCGCCGGTGGTGACAGCGGCGGCGCGGTGTTCGCCCACAACACAGCCCTGGGCCTGCACTCCGGCGGAGTTGTCGGCGCGTGCATCTCCTTCCACCAGCCGGTGACCGAGGTGCTCGCGGCGTACAACGCCCGGGTGTACTGACCGGCACCGGTGACGGGCCCGGCCCGTCGGATCAGCCGGTCAGGTTGAACCGACGGGCCCAACCGGTCAGATCGGCGACGGTGACGTTGCCGCCGCAGACCACCAGGCCGAGCCGGACGTCCGGGCCAACCTGGTCGACCACCCGGCGCGCGGCCGGCAGCAGACACCCGGCCGCCGGCTCTGCCCACACCTTGGCGTGCTCGGCCAGGTCCAGGCTGCCGCGCACCGCCTCCGCGTCCGACACCACCAGCACGTCGCTGACCAGCTCGGTGACGTGGTCGTAGGTCAGCTGCGACACCGTCGGCGCGCTCAACGTCGACACGATCGACGACAGTTCCACCGGCACGGGGCCGCCGTGCCCGCAGGCCTGCGCCATCGCCGACGCGCCGTCGGTCTCCACCCCCCAGACACGGACGCCGGGCCGGCGGGCGCGCAGCGCGGCCGCCACCCCGGAGATCAACGCGCCGCCGCCGACGCTGACCAGCACGTCCGTCGGTGCCGTCCGGTCGTCGGCGAACGCGTCAGCGGCGAACTCCAGACCGACGGTGCCCTGCCCGGCGACCACCACGGGGTCGTCAAAGGGATGCACCATGGCCAGCCCTTCGGCCCGCAACCGCGACGTCAGGTCGAACGCCTCGTCCATGGTGTCGACCACCCGCACCGTCGCCCCGGCGGCGGTGGCGACCTCCACCGCCCGCTCCGGCGCGGAACGCGGCATCACCACCGTCGCCTTCACGTCCAGGGCCTGCGCCATCACCGCCACCGCGATGCCGTGGTTGCCGCCGCTGACCGCCACCACGCCGGCCGCCCGCTGCCCGTCGTCGAGGGTCAGCAGCTTCGCCGCCGCGCCCCGCGCCTTGAACGACCCGGTACGCTGCAGCAGCTCCAGCTTCGCCGTCACCGGTACGCCGAGCAGCCCGGACAGGCCGGGGCTGGGCACCGTCGGCGTCCGCACCACATGGTCGGCGATCCGCCGCGCCGCCGCCTCGATCTGCGCGACGTCAATGATCATCATGCCCTCCGGGTGCACTGGTCAGCAGCGCTACCAGTATGCCCACCGGTACGGCGACCCGTTCACCCGCGCCGGGCCACCTCGTTCAGCACCACGGCGGCGGTCAACAGCGCCGTCGAGCCGAGCAACGGGACATGCCCGGCCAGGCGGGACCGGATGTCACCACCGTCGTCCGCCTCCCGGCGACGCCGTTGCGGCGTCGACAACGCCCCCCACAGCACCACAGCGATCGAGGTGGCGCCCAGCCCCATGACCACCAGCGCGGTCCACCGCTGTCCCATGTTCAACTGCCGCGCGACGGCGAACACGGTGAGTCCGACCGCGACGGCCACGACCACGGCCGCCCCGGCGGCGAACAACGAGTCCCGGTCCGGTCGCGCCATGTCGCCATTGTGGCAGGTCCACTCGCCACGGCCCGGGGAGGCGGCACCGGTCAGCGTCGGGCACGTGGCCGGAAGTCGCCCACAAATGGGCAATGGCACGGTGTGCAGCGCCGCCGCCAGCGGCGATGATGATCGCCGTCCTGACCGGACATCTCACGTTCACCAGATCGCAGGAGGACTGTGTGAGGGATCTATCCACGCCGATCAGACAGATCGGCTCCGCGCTGGCCGCCACCGCCGTACTGGTCGGTGGTCTGCTGGCGAGTCCGGCGGCCGCTGCCGCCGGGCCCGCCCCCGAACTCGGCGGTGAGGCCGCCCTGGCGCTGGCCGACCGGCTGGGTGACCGGTCCGCCGGGGCGTACCGGGACGAGGTCACCGGTGACCTGGTGGTGACCGTGACCGATGAGACGGCCGCCCGGGTGGTGCGCGCCGCGGGTGGGGTGGCCCGGACCGTCGAGCGTGGTGCCGATGATCTGGCCCGGGTCACTGGTGCCCTGTCGCGGTCGGCGGCTGTGCCGGGGAGCAGTTGGTACGCCGACCCGGTCAGCAACCAGGTCGTGGTGTCCGTCGACGCGACCGTCACCGGTACCCGGCTGGCGCTGGTCGAGGCGGTCACGGCCCGCTTCGGCGACGCGGTCCGCGTCGAACGCGTCGCCGGCACGGTGGAGACCACCGCCGCCGGCGGCGACCCGGTCTACTCCAACGGCCGCTGCTCGCTCGGGTTCAACGTGTACGACAGCGCCGGCCGGCCGGGATTCCTCACCGCCGGGCACTGCACCGAGTCGCGTACGCAGTGGATGGTCGACGGGGTCACCAACGCCGGCACCACGGTCGCCAGTAGCTTCCCCGGTGACGACTTCGGCCTGGTCCGCTGGGTCGACACCACCGTCAACCGGCCCGGGGCGGTCAATCTGTACGACGGGACGCTGCGGGACATCACCGGCGCCGGGAACCCGTATGTGGGGCAGACGGTCAGCAAGAGCGGCAGTACCACCGGGGTCACCACCGGCCCGGTCGTCGCAATCAACGTCACCGTCAACTACTCGGCGGGTCCGGTGACCGGGCTGTTCCAGACCAGCCTGTGCGCGGACAAGGGCGACAGCGGCGGCGCGGTGTTCGCCGGCAGCACCGCACTGGGTCTGCACTCGGGCAGCAACCGGGCCGAGTGCCGGGCCTACCACCAGCCGGTGGCCGAGGCGCTGTCGGCGTACGGGGTCAACGTCTACTGACCGTGGCCTGGGGGGAGGGGGGAAGGAGAGACAAACCCCCCACGACCCCGTTACCACAACCACCCACACCCCATAAGGCGGCGGCACAACCCCCAACAGCTTCTAATTCCCCCCACTCCTCTTTCCCCAGTTTT